>DATIPJ010000092.1:0-16663 GCA_035472155.1 Kofleriaceae bacterium | reverse complement strand
TCGAGCGCGCGGCGTATGTTCAAGCCGTCATTCGCCTGCGAGGGACGCGCCGCGAAAAGCGTCCGGCTTCGTTACCCGCGCAAGCTCGATCCGCTTGCCTTCGCGCGCAGACTGACAGATGGCCTCCATGATCGGCATATCCTGCGCACCCTCCTCGCCCGGCGTATACGGCTGCTTGTCATCGCGAATGCAGCTTGCGAGGTGATCGAGCTAGTGGCGCAGCTTTACATCAGCCCGCGCAACCTGGGCGAGCGCGCCCAGCAGTGCCCCGGTTCCAGCGTGGGAGAGAAAACGGCGGCGGTCGGTCGTCATGACGGGTGCACCTGCACCATCGACGGAGCGCGCCGCAAGAACAAACCGCGAGCGCCGGCGCTGCATCCGCGTCGGCTTGTTGCTTGCACCACTGGCGAGCAGGAGGCGCACATGGCCAAGCAGCGCAAGAAGCCCCCGTCCCGAAAGACCGCGAGCCCCACCGCCTATCCGGGCAGCGAACGAGCGCGCGACGAGAAGCGTGGCGACGCGGGTCCCCAGTACGGCGGCGGGACCTGGCAGCAAGCCGATCGCCGTGGCGATGACCGGTTCGGGCAAGCGCGCAACGATGACGCCGACCCGTCGGAGCTCGCGCCGGGCGAGGCCAGGAATGACGACAACGATGCGCCGAACGCGGCCGATCCAGACCTCACGGCCGCCGAGGAGAACAGCGAGATCGAGAGCGGCGGTCAACGCGAGGGCATGGGCCGCGGCGAGAAGCCGCGCAAGCCCAAGGGCCGACAGAAGTAATCTGCTCGGTTACTGGCACGTGCAGTCTGTGCGCCATGGACACGCGCGCAAAGCCGCGCCGAGCCATCACGCACACGCGCCATTCCGAGCTACTCCGAGCTACTTTGGAGCCCGTTTCTTGGCCGCTTCGAATGCTCGCTGGAGCTGGACCAGCGCTGCGGCCCGCTCGAGCCACCCATCAAAGGAAACCTCGACCTGCTGGTCTTCCTTGGAACTCAGTACGAACGCCTCGATCCGCGCCTTCAGGTTCTGTGGGATGTCTCGCAAGTCGCGGATCTGTTCGACGGCTGGGTCATTGATCGCGACGGCGAGAAGCCGCGGTTCGGCTGCCCGCTTGTGGGAGTTGGTCTCGAGGAAGCCACCCACAATGCGGGCTCGAACAATGGTCAGCGGAAGCAGTGGCTCCCCGGACACGAGCAGGACGTCGGTCTCTTCGTCGTCTGCGTCGGAGCGTGTACGGGGGATGAAGCCATAGTTCGTTGGGAATGACACATCAGGCGGCATTGCGCGCGCAAGCGCCAGCTGGCCAGTCTTCTTGTCGAGCCGATACTTGCAGCATGAGCCGCATGCGATTTCATTGATCACGGGTACCCAGACGGTGGGATCGTCCGATGATTCGATGCGCGCGACCCATGATTCTTCAGACGTCATGATAGCGATTAATGCAAGTCATATGACAGGTTCGGCTGCGAGCTCGTCCGGCACCGCGGTACTGTGATCACGGCCGCGCGGCGATCATCGCGGACAGGAGCGGTTCGAGCTCGGGCCACGCGCTGGCAGCGAGCGGATCGTCGAGCGTCGCGATGATCGCACCGGCCTTGGTCATCCGGCACCCGACGCGCAGTCGCCGGGTGGGCTTCGTGTAGGTGATGTACCAGGCGAGGCGGAGCGACTTGATGGCGTCGGTCGCCGCCAGCTCGCTCGCGTCAGTCGCCGTGATCGCCCGACGCTGCTGCTCGCAGGTCGCGCCTGCGATGAGCTTGGTGGTGAGCGTGGCGCTCACCTTGGCCTCGGCGTACTCGACGATGTCGGTCGCCTCCGAGCCCGAGGTCCGGAAGGTGCCGCCGAGCGCGGGTCCATCGACCGCTCGCTCGCTGGGGAACTTGAGGTGGGCCTTCTTCGGCGCCGGGGCGGCCGGGCCGACGCGCGCGTTGATCGGCGGGATCATGCGCGAGATCACCGGTGCGAGGTCGTCGAGGACCTTCTTGCTGCTCTGGCGCAGCTTGCGGATCTTGTTGTCTTGCTCGTCGAGCTTGCGCTCGAGCGAACGGTACGTCGCCTTGGGGTCAGCGCCGAGGAGCTCGAGCGTCGCGGTCAGCTCCGCGCAATACGATTGCACCTGCGCGAGGCCGGCGCGCAGTGCGCCCAGATCGGCCTCGTACTGCTTCTGGCCGTCGTCGACGAGCGCCTGCGCACCGCTGGCGACCTTCGCCACGCCATCGGCGCGGGTTTGACACGCGGCGAGCTCCTTCTCGTAGCCCCGTGCGAGCTCCTTGGTCTTCGAGTCGGCGACGGCCGGCGCCGCAACGGCACATAGCAATACGACCACCAGGGTTGCGCGCACACCTGATCCTACCAGCGAACCGCGGGTACAATCCGCGAATCACCGCCGGTCGTTCACCCGTCGGGGCCGAGCGGTACTGATGCGCCGAGGCCGGTCTCCAGCGCTCGCGTGTAGACGTGGTGCGCGGCGGCGAGGTCCTCGATGGCGATGCCGAGCGACTTGAACAGCGTCACCTCGTCGCTCGTGCGCCGGCCGACCACGCGACCGAGCAGCACGTCACCGAGCTCGCCGGCGATGTGATCGTCGCCGACCGCGCCTTCGCCGCGCGGGATGAGAAAATCGCCCGATTCGGCGAGCGCCGACTCGCGGCTATCGACGATCAGCCGCGCGCGGACGACCGCGGCCGTGTCGAGCTCGCGCGCGCTCGGAAAGCACGCACCGACGGCGTTGATGTGGCAGCCGCCCCGGAGCCATGCACCTTCGAGGATCGGCTGGCGCGCTGCGGTGGTCGTGCAGACGAGGTCTGCGCCCTCCACCGCCGCTTGCGCAGTCGGCATGACCTCGACGGGCAGGGGGCTCGCGTCCGCGAATCGCCGCGCGCGTGCGCCGTTGCGACTCCACACCCGGATGCGCCGGATCGTCCTGACCGCGCGCATCGCCGCGAGGTGGGTCGCCGCCTGCACGCCGGCGCCGAGGATCGCGAGGTCTCCCGCGTCGTCGCGCGCGAGCGCACGCGTAGCGACCCCGCTCACCGCAGCGGTCCGGATCGCCGTGATGCTGCTGGCATCCAGGATCGCGATCGGTGATCCATGCCTGGTGTCGAACAGCATCACCACGCCCTGATGCGAATCGTATCGGGTGCCATGGTTGCCCGGGAAGATACTCACGACCTTGAGACCGAGGCTGGCCGGCTGGCCGAGGAAGCCCGGCATCATGCCGATCATGCCCGTGCGGTCGGGCATCCACACCACCGAACGCAGGGGCAACACTGCGCTGCCTTCGTTGGTGACGCGCAGGGCATCGGCCATCAGCTCGATGCACGCTTCGATCGGAAGCAGGCGCGCGACATCCGCATGCGAGAGGACGAGCGTGTTCATTGCGGCGCCGCCCACTGTCCGTGATAGGCCCGCGCGACGATGATCTTGCCCTGTGCGTCGAGCTGGTGGACTTCGATGACGTGGCGGCGGCGGTAGCCGATGTAGTAGAGCGCGTGCTCTCTCACACCGACGAACGCATGAATCGGCGTGAACGTGAGGTTCACATCGAACCGAAGCCCGGCCCCGAACACGTCGCGCAGCGCCGCCTTGCCACGTAGCGAGCCCGCATCGCCCATCCCGAGGTCCACGACGGACTGCGACACGAACTCGACGTCCTCGGCGTAGTGCGCCACGATCGCCTCGAGATCTCGGCGATTCCAGGCGTCGAGCCAGGATTGCCATAATCCCCAGTCCGGATTGCCTGTCTTCTGACCTTCTGTCATGGCGATCTTGCCGTCCATTACGCCCTCAGCGTGCACGTGATGCGGTCGTGCGCGGTCTGGAGAATTCGCTTTCCGATCAGCTCGTCGAGGTAAGCGTCGAGCAGGCCGTTCGCATCGGGGAAGAACCGCGCCGATTGCTCGCGAAACCACGATGATCGCGCGCAGCGTGCGACGAACCCGCGGCGTTCGACCTGGCCCTCGATGAGGACGTGCATGATCATGAATGCCTTCATGGCCGTGCTCGCCCACCGGTCGCGGTGGGCGCGGTAAAACCGGATCGTGTCGATCGTCTCGTCGATCCGCGCATGGATGGCGGCACGCCCGACAATGAGGGGTCCATGCCCGGGGATGGCGATCTCGACATCGAGCGCTTTCAGTGCGGCCAGTGAGCGCTCGTGACGTGACAGCCCGCCGATCCCCTCCACGACCGGGATCACATTGCTGAACCCGGATTGCCAGAGCACATCGCCGCAGATCAGGATCTTGTCACGGGCACTGTAATAGCTGATCTCGCCCGCGGAATGACCCGAGCCATCGACCGCGGTGAGCTCCGCGTCCCCGAACGTGAGCGTCTCGCCGACACGGAGCCCGCGCGTGACTTCATAGGACGGGCACTGCAGGTCTGCCCAGTCCCGCATCAGGGTCACCGGATCGCCACTCTCGACGATCATCCGGTCGATGTCGCTCATCACGATGGCGCAGCCCGAGCGCTCGTGCAGGTACGCGTTACCCCCCGTGTGATCGGGGTGGGCGTGGGTGTTGGCGATCATGGCGAGCTCGCCGAGCGACCGCCCAGCTTGTTTCGTGATCGCCTGTTCGAGCGCTGCGACGCCGGTGTGATACCCGGTATCGAACAGCAGAAACTGGTCGGCGGCATGCACGACCACACTGTTACTGTGGAGCACGCCGCGCTCGAGAAACCAGAGATGCGACGGGAGCACAGACATGGTCGATCAGCCTTCGAAGGCGCGGAACAGCAGGCTGGCGTTGTGTCCGCCGAAGCCGAACGCGTTGGCCATCGCCACGCGCACGTTGCGGTCGCGCGCCTCGTGGGGCACGAATTCGAGGCCGCCGCACTCTGGATCCGGCGTATGCAGATTGATCGTCGGGTGGACCTTCCGCTCGACGATCGTCTTGACGCAGACCACCGCCCCCAGGGCGCCGGCGGCGCCGAGCAGGTGGCCGACCATCGACTTGGTCGCCGAGATCCACAGCTTGCCCGACCGGGCGTGGTCGCCGAACAGCGCCTGGAGCGCGATCGCCTCGGTCTTGTCGCCGAGCGGTGTGCCCGTGCCGTGCGGGTTCACATAATCGACCTCGTGCGCGTTGACCTTCGCGTGGGCAAGCGCCATCTGCATCGCGCGCCTGCCGCCGTCACCGGTGTCATGCGGTGCGGTCATGTGGTGGGCGTCATTGGTGAGGCCATACCCCGACAGCTCGGCGAGAATCGGCGCGCCTCGCTTGCGGGCATACTCGAGCTCCTCGAGCATCAGCATCCCCGCGCCCTCGGCGATCACGAAGCCGTCGCGATCGCGGTCGAACGGCCGACTCGCCTCCGCAGGGGTGTCGTTGCGCATGCTGAGCGCGCTCGCCGCACAGAAGCCGGCGACCAGGAGCGGGGTGATGCCGGCGTCCGTGCTGCCCGCGAGCATGGCGTCGGCATCGCCGCGCGCGATCACGTGCAGCGCTTCTCCGATCGCGTGGGTGCCGGTCGCGCACGCCGTGGCGACGTGCAGGTTGGGTCCCTTGATCCCGTGATGTATCGCGATGTGCGCCGAGGCCATGTTGCCAAGGAACATCGGAATGTAGAATGGGCTGACCGCGCGCGGACCGCGTTCGAGCAGGATCGCCTGCTGCGCTTCGGTGACCTGGAGACCGCTGACTCCCGTTCCGATCACCATCCCCACGCGCTCGAGATCGGCGGTGGCGAGATCCAGCCCGCTGTGCTTGATGGCCATCTCGGCGGTGGCCATTCCGTACTTCACGAACGTGTCCATGTGCCTCGCCGTCTTGCGAGACGGCACGTACGGCCCGACGTCGAAATCGCGCACCTCTCCGGCGATCCGCGCACGGTGGTCCGTCGTGTCGAACCGCGTCAACGGCCCGATGCCCGACCGACCCTCGAGCAGGCGGCGGAACGTGAGATCCGCGTCATTGCCCAGCGGCGACAGGCAACCGAGCCCAGTAACGACGACGCGACGCATCGCAGCTCCGTAGGTCACGACTGCAGGGCGGGCGCGTTTGCCTCGATATAGTCGATCGCGTTCCGCACGGACCGGATCTTCGTCGCGTCCTCCGGCGAGATGCGGATCTTGAACGTTTGCTCGAACGCGACGACGCACTCGGAGAGGTCGAGCGAATCTGCCCCGAGATCCCGCACGAACGTCGCGTCGAGGCCAACCTCGTCCACGTCCTTCCCGAGCTGCTCGGCGATGATCTGTTTCACTTGATCGACTGTTGACATATCTATGGCCCTTATCGTTCTTGCTTCACGAACAGTTCACGCTGCCGAGCGCTCGATGAGCGCGGCCGCGCCGATGCCCCCACCGACGCACATCGAGACCATCCCCAGGGTGCGATCGCGTCGCTCCAGCTCGCGTGCCACGTGGCCGACGAGCCGGGCGCCGGTCATCCCGAACGGGTGCCCGACGCTGAGCGCACCGCCATTGACGTTGACCCGTGCCTCGTCCAGCTTGAGGACGCTCAGGCAGTAGAGGATCTGGGCCGCGAACACCTCGTTGATCTCGTAGAGGTCGATGTCGTCGGGTGCGAGCCGGTGCGAAGCGAGGAGCTTCTGGATCGCGTGCGCGGCGCCGACCGCCATCACCTCTGGATCGCAGCCCACCGTGGCGTATCCGGTGAACCAGCCCAGGACGTCGAGCTCCTCGCGCTCCACCACCGCCTCGCTCGCGAGCAACATGCACGACGCGCCGTCCGCCGGCGGAGCGGCATTGCCGGCGGTCACCGAGCCGCTGCCGTGGAACGATGGCTCCAGGCCGGCGAGCGCCTCGGGTGTCGTGTCGGGCCGGTTGCAGTCGTCGCCGTCGACGACCACGCGCGCTTGCGGGCCGTCCGTGCCGTCTCCGATCGTCGCGGTGATCGGGACGATCTCGTCGCTGAACACCCCGGCCTGCTGCGCCCGTGCGACGCGCACCTGACTCGTCCAGGCATAGCGATCCTGGACCGTCCGCGCGATCTGCTCCCGGCGCGCGATGATCTCCGCGGTTTCCCCCATCGAGCGAATCGCCCGCTTCCAGAACGGGATGCTCGGGGTATCGATGGCCATGTTGACGTAGGTCCCCGGCGATCGCTCGCGGATCGCAGGGTTGAACAGGCTCGAGCTATTGATGGACTTGAGGGTCATCGAGATCGATTCCACCCCGCCGGCGACCATGGTCTCCGCCTGTCCGCTCGCGATGCGACACGCCGCATGCGCGACTGCATCGAGGCCGGATGCGCAATACCGACTGATCGTCAGGCCGGCCGTATCCCGACCGAGCCGGGACAGCACTGCCACGTTGCGTCCGAGGTTCATCCCCTGCGGGCCTTCGGGAAATGCGCAGCCGATCACGCAATCGTCGACTCGCCCCGGATCGAGCCATGGGTTACGCGCGAGCAGGGCGTCGACGCAATGAGCCGCCATGTCGTCCGGGCGCATCGAGCGCAGGCGGCCATGAAATGCCCTCGAGATCCCGGTCCTCACGCTATCGATGATCGCCACGCGGGGCATCAACTCACCCGCGGACCGATCGCCAGCCCCAGCGGTTCGACCTCGGACCGGGCCGCATCGAGCAGCGCCGCGCGCGCGTCCTCGGTGCCGAGCACGGCGAGCGCGGGCGGCCACAATGCGTGGACGGCATCCTGGGCAGCGGCCCGCGTGTCTGCCGAGCTCGCCGCCTTGCGCAACAGCGCGATGCCGTGTGCGACGTGCTTCTCCTCGCGCGGAATGATCGATCGCGCCATCTGCGCAGTCGGTGCGTGGTCGTTCCTGGCCAGATCGTGGAGCTGGATCAGCAGCGCGCGCTCGAACAGCGCCGAGAACGCCGCGCGCTCGGGCCAGCTCAGCTTGCCGGCGAGGACCTCGGTACGTTCGAGGCCACGCTCCGAGATCGGCCGCTCGACCAGACCGGTGAGGTCGACCCCGAAGCCGCGCAAGAGCTCGGCCGCCATGAGGTACGCCTCCATGTCCTGGCCGCCGTGGACGCAACAGATGAACTTCTCGTCTCCATCCCGGATCATCGGATAAAACGCGTAGGCGTAGAGATCAGCACACGTGGCGGTCGCCGCCGCATAACGCGTGAGCTGCTGGACAAAGGCCGAGGTGGGCGCGCTGGTCATCGCTCTCACAGCTCGCTGACGGCCATGGGGAGCACCGTTCGCCGGTTCAGCGGTACCGAGACGACGTCATAGGGCGCCCAGATGAACTGCTTCCAGTAGCTCTCGCTGATCTCGATCCACGTCTTCAGCAGGGTGCCGCTCTCGCGAAATCGATCGAAGCTCACCATGAGCCAGCTCAGGACCGCCTGGCTGTCGCGGCAGTCCTCACAGTGTCCCGAGGTGCAGCAGAAGTTGACCGTCTTGCAGTCCGCCGCATACGCGTTGAACAGCGGCAGGGTCGGGTTGCCGTTCGCGCGGCGCTCGGCGTGGTCGGGATGATCGACGCTGATGCTCGGGCAGGTGTCGTAGCCAAATCGCGCCCAGTGCGAGTCGCCGGTGATGATCGTGCGGATGAAGTACGGATGGCTGAGCACGGTCGCCGGGTATAGCTCCTTCGCGCGCAGCGCCTCCGCCAGCAGGCGCGGCGCGTTCAACATGCGCAGCGGCTCGGCCTGGTTGTACTTGCTGTAGAAGTTGAAGGTCAGCCGGTTGCCGTTGTCGTGGATGCGTCGGACGGTGTCAACGATGTAGTCGATGCCGTCCTCGGTGATCGCATAGACGAAGCACGCACGGGGATCGCCCTCGTAGTTGCGCAGCGCCTGGTCGAACAGGCCGGTGAATCGCACGTTGCCCGGCTTGATCGCGCGCAGCTCATCGTCGAGCTTGCCGCCGCCGAACAGCGAGATCTGGACCGAGACGTTCTCGAAGCCGTCGCGGGGCATCTTCTTGAGGCCGTTGGTCGAGATCGAGACGTAGTCCATCACCTCGACGAACGCGGCGACGCGATCCTGGATCAAGGTTGGCTCGCCACCGATGATGATCGCGTTGGTGATCCCGCGCGCACGCTCGCGCTTTGCGAACTCCCGCACACTGTCGACAGACTTGAGCTCGTTGGTGGACTTGTCGAAGTCGTGCTTGAAGAACCAGCAGCCTTCGCAGCGAATGTTGCACGCGTTGGTCAACAGGTACTCGGTCGACCGCACCTTGCGCGCCAGCGACTTGACCTGGTGAAACCTGTCGAGGAAGCCGACGTCACCGCCGAGCAGCGCGAGCAGCGCGCGGTCGGCCGTGGTGTACGAGCGCTGCGGCTTGGTTTCAGACGTGATTTCCATGGTTTTCACACGAATCGGCGGTTGGCGGTGTGGGAAGGAACTTCGAGCCCGAGCCGTTCGAGCTTCGGGACCGTGTTCTCGATGAAGCGATTGCGCGCCTGCTCGTTGGTGTACTTGCGCAATCGCCACTTCACGTACAGCTGCGAACGCTTGGAGTCGCTCTTTCCGAACACGTCCAGCGCGACTGGCCACCAGCGCTGCAGCGCTTTCTGCGCCTGGGCTCTCCCTTCCGGGGTCTCACACAGCGCACGAACGATGCGGAGCCCGTGCGCGATGTGGACGCGTTCCTCCTTGAGGACGCTCGGGCACATCTCCGCGGTTGGCCGATAGCTGCTCTCTCCCATCTCACCGATGATGTCGAACACGGCAGCCTCGCCCAGGAGCGAGAAGAAGCCTCGCTCGGCCCAGTTATCGATGCGCTTGACCGCTTCCGTCGCGTACAGGCTGCGCTCCTGGAGAGGAACGTCCATCATGAACTTCGCGTCGTGGCCCATGCCTTCGAGGACGCGCGCGCCCTTGCGATAGTGGTCGACCTCTTCTCCGCCGCGTTCGCAACATACCTGCTTCTCGTACGGGTCAGTCGTCATTGGATAGAACAGCTCGAGGTAGTCGTCGGCGCCAGAGAGCTCACCTTCGGTGTGCGCCATCATCTGATGGACTGCAAGCTCTTTGTACTCATCTGGCATTCGATGGAACTGCTCTGGATCCTCGACAAACATCGCACGCCCGGACTCAACCTGCTCTGCCAGCATTCGATCGTGCATAGTCACCTGCTATTGAGGACCGCGAATCGAGCAGTGTGGTTAGCATGGCCCCAACGGACCGGTCAAGGCTCGCTTCGACCGCTGCTGTGCGGTCGACATCTGCAATGGGTGCGAACGGTGCCTGTCGCCCTGTCAGCTGTATCTCACTTGCGTCCATCATTCCCCGTCAGGCGGAGCGGGCGCCATGGGGCATGTTGCCTCTCTCGGTAAATCCATTTCAGTAGACAATGCCATCCTGCAGCAATTTGCCTCTCCCGCAGCGTAATGCGTCTCCCGCGATTCACGTGCAGCACAAAGCGCCAGTTGTGAGTCAGTCGTAAGCCCTCGACGCATTGCTATACAGGCGTCACGCTTGTGTCACATGAATAGGCAAACTTCGATAATGCGCGGCACCACGAGACGTCGATCAATGCTGATTGCATTTGATTTCATGGCTGTCACGCGGCAACGATAGAGGTCATGCCTGCGCGGATGACAACGAATACCTCGATCACCGGGCACGCGTCGTGGCACCCGCCGACCGAGCTGGGAAATGACGAGCTGTGCGCGGCGTTCAACGAGTTCGTTCGGCGCGAGAACGCGAGGAACGCTTCGCGGATCGCCGCCGGCGAGCAGGTACCGCTCCGGGAATCGGAACCCGAATTTGTCGTGAAGGCATCGGGGATCCTCAAGCGCTACGTGGAGGACAAGACCGGCCTGGTCGATCCCGATCGGATGTGCCCCAACATTCCCGAGCGGGCTGACAACCAGCTGAGCATCCAGGCCGAGTACGCGATCCATGCCGCGCGGCCGGCGCTCGAGGCGGCAGGGCGCGCCGCGGAGGAGGTCGACCTCGTCGTGCTCGGGTGCTCGAACCTGCAGCGGATGTTCCCCTCACTCGCCATCGAGGTCCAGGCCGCGCTCGGCACGCGTGGCTTCGCGTTCGACGTCACATTGGGGTGTTCCGCGGCAACCTGCGCCACGCACCTGGCGTCGCAGGCCGTGAGGTTGGGCGATGCGAGGTGCGCGCTGGTCGTCGTCCCGGAGCTCACCACCGGTCAGATGAACTGGCGCGATCGCGATACCCACTTCATCTTCGGCGACGCTTCGGTCGCGCTGGTCGTCGAACCAACCGAGCGCGCCAGGCCCGGGTCCTGGGAGATCCTGTCGACGCGAATGGGGTCGTTGTACTCGACGAATCTGCGCAACAACCGAGGCTACCTCGATCGCTGCGAGCCGGATCCCGGGCGAAACCATGACAAGTTGTTTTACCAGCAGGGCAGGCGGGTGTTCAAAGATGTCGTTCCCCTCGCGTCCCGGTTCATCTCCGATCACGTCATAGCCAATGATCTCAACCCCTCGCAGATTCGGCGCTACTGGCTCCATCAGGCCAATCAGTCGATGAACGAGCTGATCGTGAAGCGGATCCTCGGGCACGAGGGCACGCGCGACGTGGCGCCGATCATCCTCGACGAGTACGGGAACACCGCCTCGGCCGGTTCGCTGATCGCGTTCTCGAATCACAATCGCGACCTGCCCGCAGGCAGCTTCGGTGTGATGGCGTCGTTCGGAGCTGGTTACTCGCTGGGCTCACTCTTGCTGCGGCGCCAATAGACCGCACGCGCTCGGCGATCGCTGCTGCGGCGGCGCGAAGGGCGCCGCCCGGGCGGTTGGAAGGCGCTGCCGCCGCTGCCTCATCGTGCGGCACCAGCGGCCGGATGCCCCAGCATGACCGCCGCATGCGCGAAGCGCTCGCTGGCGTCGGTGCTTGCCCCCTCATCAGCAGCATTGTATAGAGGCGACACACTCGGCGATTCGCGAGGAGAGATCATGACGGACATCCCCATCCGCCGTGCGGAGCACACAAAACCGCGCCCCCCGGCGATGGCCCTCGGCTTCGGCCAGTACTTCACGGACCACATGTTCGTGGCCGAGTATGAGCCCGAACGCGGCTGGCGTAACCCACGGATCCAGCCGTACGCGCCGCTGATGATCGATCCGGCGGCATCCGTTCTGCAGTATGCGCAGGCACTGTTCGAAGGCCTGAAGGCGATCCGCTCCGTCAGTGGCAAGCTCAACCTGTTTCGCCCCGACCGCCATGTCGAGCGCTGGGCCAGGGGCGCGGCGCGCATGTGCATGCCGGTGGTCCCGCCCGAGCTGATGCTCGACGGGATCAAGGAGCTGGTCAAGGTCGACCATGACTGGGTGCCGTCGGAGCCGAACACCGCGCTGTACCTCCGGCCGACCCTGATCGGCACCGAAGGCTTCCTTGGCGTGCGGCCGTCGAGTACCTACACATTCTTCGTGATCGCGTCACCGGTCGGCGCGTACTACGAGGAAGGGTTCAACCCGGTCAGCATCTGGATCGAGGAAGAATGTGTGCGCGCAGCGCGCGGCGGCCTGGGCGCGATCAAGGCGAGCGCGAACTACGCGGCGAGCCTCTACGCGGGGGAGCGAGCGAAGGAAAAGGGCTACGCCCAGGTGCTCTGGCTCGACGCTGCGGAGCACAAGTATTTCGAAGAGGTCGGCACGATGAACGTGTTCGTCCAGATCGGTGACACGCTGTACACGCCGCCGCTCGAGGGCAGCCTGCTCGAGGGCGTGACGCGCAACTCGATCCTCACGCTGCTTCGCGACTGGAACTATGGCGTTGCCGAGCGCCGGATCTCCGTAGACGAGCTCGCGCGCGCCCACGACGAGGGTCAGCTCAAGGAAGTATTTGGGTGCGGCACCGGGGCGGTGATCTCGCCGGTCGGGGAGCTTGCCCACAAGAACAAGCGCATGGTCATCAATGATCGCCGTCCGGGTCCGGTCTCGCAGCGGTTGTTCGAGACGCTCACCGGCATCCAGCAAGGCCGGCTGCCCGATACTCGAGGCTGGCTCGTCCCTGTGATGTGAGCTTGGGTTGAGCTCGGGCGGGGACCACAAGCGATGAGCAGTCTCGGAGGACTTCGTGCGACGTGCCGTGGCATCTGTATCAGGGCGGTAGTTTTCGTCGGAGCTGCAATGCCACGGGCAGCTAACCGAAAACCTCGGGCGACGACGCGAGGTTCTCACCCTCGCCCTACGCTGCGGGATGCACGGCTCGACAACGGCCGTGAGAACCTGGCAGGGAATGCCCAGAGTGGTCGTTACGGGAGCAATGCTGATCGCGGTGGCCGGTGGCCCCGCAGACGCTGACGACGACGCCGGCACGGAGACAGCGCTGCAGGTCCACGGCTTCGCGAGTCAAGGAGCGTTGCTGACGAGCGACAACAACTACCTCGCGCGCACCAAGCGCGGCAGCCTCGAGTTCACCGAGGCAGGCATCAATTTCACCAAATCGTTCGACGATCGGCTGAGCGCCGGCCTCCAGCTGTTCGCGCGCGACCTGGGCCCCGCGGGCAGCTACACGGCGAGCTTCGACTGGCTGTATCTCGATTATCACTGGCAGGACTGGCTCGGGGTACGCGCCGGGCGCGTCAAGCTGCCGTACGGGCTCTACAACGACACGAGCGATATCGACGCAGCACAGCCGGTGATCCTGCTACCTCAGTCGGTCTATCCCGCGGTCAATCGCAACTTCTTCCTCGCCCAGACCGGGCTCGAGCTCTATGGCTATCACTCGCTCGGAACCGCAGGTGCTCTCGACTATCACATCTATGCCGGGACCTTGTTTCTCTCCATTCCCGACAGCAATGGATTGCACATCGAGAGTCTTGATGTCCCGTACATCGCCGGAGCCCGCGTGGTCTGGGAGACTCCCGTCGAGGGGCTGCGCATCGCCGGCAGCGCGCTCAGCGGTGAGATCGACGGCGCGTACACGGCGCTCGCGATGTCGCCTCCGACGGTGATCGCATTGGAGCTGAAAGCGACGAACTGGCTGTCATCGATCGAGTACGTCAAGGACGGCGTGTTGGTCGCCGCCGAGTACGGGCGTTCGATCGGGCGAACCACCCTGGGCACCGCCACCACGCACGTCACGGGTGAACAAGCCTATGGGCTCGCCGGCTATCGCTGGAGACCGTGGCTGCAGGGCACCGCCTACTTCTCGCTGCTCCATCCGGACGTGGATCAACGATCGGGCCGCGAACACCATCAGTACGACACCGCGGGCGCCGTGCGCTTCGATCTGTCGCCGCACTGGATCATCAAGCTCGAGGCGCACTTTCTACGTGGCACCGCGGCCCTGTCGTCGCAGCTCAACGACAGCAAGCCTCTATCCGAGCTCGTCAACCAGTGGTGGCTGCTCGCCGCCAAGACCACCGTCTACTTCTGATGACCCGGCCTCTCATCATCTGCTTGCTCATCGCCGGGTTCGCGCTCGCTGCGTGGTCGCCGGCGATTGCCGAGCCACCCGCGTTTCGCGTGATCGTCAACCCTGCGAATGCCGCGGCGAAGCTCGACAAGCAGTTCGTGGCCGACGCCTTCTTGAAGAAGCGCACGCGGTGGGGCGACGATCGTGCCATCCAGCCCGTCGACCTCGGGCAAAAGACCAGCGCGCGAGGCGCGTTCTCGCACGACGTCCTCGGCCGCGATGTGGTCTCGGTGCGGCGCTACTGGGCGCAGCGGGTGTTTTCCGGCCGTGGCGTCCCGCCGCCCGAGCTCGCGAATGACAGCGACGTCGTCAAGTTCGTCGCCACCCATAGCGGGGCCATCGGGTATGTCGCTGCCAGCGCCGCGCTCGCAGACGTCAAGGTCGTGGAGGTCGATTGAACATGCGGCTCACACTTCGGCTCAAGCTGTTCGCCGTCGTCGGCTTGGCGGCGCTCGCGCTGATCGCGCTCACCGTGTCGAGCAGCCTGTCGGAACGCGCGGTCGACGCGCAGATCGACCGCATCCGCGATACGTACCTCCCCAAGATCCGGTTCCGCCCGGCGCTCGTGGCCTCGTTCGAGCACCTCAATCGCACGATCCAGAACGCGGTCGAGGCGGCCGACCTGGATCTCCTGGCGCCGGCCACCGCGGAACGCGATGCGATCTTCCAGTCGATCGGCGCCGCCAATGATGCGATGACCTCGGGGGAGGCTGCAGCGCTGCGCCTTGCGATCGGCGACTACTTCGATTCGGCGCTCGCGGTCTCGCGCCGATTGATCGCGGGAGGTGGCGACGAGGCTGCCGCGCCGCAGATGCAGGACATGCAAGCCAAGCGCAGCCGCGCCGCGGGGCTGATCGATCACATCACCGTGTTCGACGAGCAGTCGCTGACCAGCGCGTTCGCCGCGACCAAGAGCGAGCAGCGGAGCGCGATGATCGTGCGGATCGCCGTCGGCGCGATCTGTGTTCTCGCGCTGCTCGTGATCTCGATCTGGATCGGCAACGTGCTGTTCGCCAACCTGGGCGCCCTCGTCGCAGGCTTCGATCGCTTCGGAAACAACGACTTCGCCACCCCGATCGTATCGACCAGCCGCGACGAGCTCTCGGACGTCGCGACGCGGGCCAACCAGATGGCCGAGCGGCTGCGGCGGCTCGACGTCGAGCGCGCGCGTCACGAGTGGCTGCGCAGCGGCGTCACCGGACTCGGGGATGAGCTTCGCGGCGAGCTCGAACCGGCGGAGGTCGCCGATCGCGCGCTCGCGTATCTCGCGCGCTACGTCCAGGCCCCGGTCGCGGCGCTCTACCACAGGGGAGCGGCCGACAGTCCGTACACGCTGCTGGGCGGGTACGCGCTCCCCGAGAGCACGGCCCCGCGCAGCTTCGCGCCGGGCGAGGGGCTGGTCGGACAGGCGGCGATGCGGTCGACCATCACGGTGATCGACGCCGAGGAGGCGGGGCTCGAGCTGCGGTCCGGGCTGGTCGCGACGAAGCCGCGGACGCTGGTGCTCCTGCCGCTGCTGCGGAACGAGGCGGTCACCGGCGTGCTCGAGCTCGCCGCGGTCCGGCCGTGGCGCAGCGTCGACACGGACCTGCTCGGGCTCGTCGGCGAGACCATCGCCATCGCGCTCGAGGTCGCCAAGGCGCGAGCCGCAGAGCGGGCGCTGCTCGATCGAACCCGGCAGCAAGCCAGCGAGCTCGAGCGCGCGAGCGCGACACTCGTACAGAAGGCCGACGAGCTCGCGAAGGCGAGCGCGTACAAGTCGCAGTTCCTCGCCAACATGTCCCACGAGCTCCGCACCCCGCTGAACGCGATCATCGGGTTCTCCGAGATGATGTACGACGGGTCGATCCCGATCGACGAGGAGACCACACACGAGTACCTCGGCGACATTCTGACCAGCAGCCGCCACCTGCTCCAGCTGATCAACGACGTGCTCGATCTTGCGAAGATCGAGGCCGGCAAGCTCGAGTTCTTCGCCGAGCCCATCGAGCTGTCTCGCGTCGTCGGCGAGGTGCTCGCCGTGCTGCGCACCTCGAGCGCGAAGCACCACGTCAACATCGTCACCGAGGTGGCGCAGGACGTCGAGCGGCTGGTGCTCGACCCCGCGCGGCTCAAGCAGATCCTCTACAACTACCTCTCCAACGCACTGAAGTTCACACCGGCCAGGGGCCGCGTCACGGTTCGCGCGACTGCGGAATCCGCGGACCGCGTCCGGATCGAGGTGGTGGATACCGGCGTCGGCATCGCGCCCGATCAGGTCGCGCGGCTGTTCGCGGACTTCCAGCAGACCGAGGAAGGAGCTCGCAAGAGTGGCGGCACGGGGCTGGGCCTGGCGTTGACCAAGCGGCTGGTCGAGGCGCAGGGCGGCGA
>DATIPJ010000091.1:0-5885 GCA_035472155.1 Kofleriaceae bacterium | reverse complement strand
GACTTTGCTTACGAAGAGGAGGACGTGCGCGAGCTGCGCGACGGCGAGATGGTGGTGAAGAACCGGTACATCTCGCTCGATCCGGCGATGCGCGGCTGGATGAACGACGTGCGGTCGTATGTGAAGCCGATCGGCATCGGCGAGGTGATCCGCGCCGGGGCGATCGGCGAGGTGGTCGAATCGCGGCACCCGCGGTTCGCGGTCGGCACGCATGTGTCGGGGTTGTTCGGGATCCAGGAGCTTGCGATCTCGAATGGCGAGGCCGTGAGCGCCGTCGATCCCAAGCTGGCGCCGCTGCCCGTGATGCTCGACACGCTCGGCATGCCCGGGCTGACGGCCTACTTCGGGTTGCTCGAGGTCGGAAAGCCGGTCGCGGGCAACACCGTCGTGGTGTCGGGCGCGGCGGGCGCGGTGGGCAGCGCGGTCGGCCAGATCGCGAAGATCCAGGGCTGCCGCGCCGTCGGGATCGCCGGCGGCCCGGAGAAGTGTCGCTACCTCACGGAGGTCGGGTTCGACGCGGCCATCGACTACAAGGCGGGCGACATCAAGGCGCGGTTACGCGAGCACTGCCCCAAGGGCATCGACGTGTTCTTCGACAACGTGGGGGGCGAGCTCCTCGACGCGGCGCTGACGCAGCTCGCGCCGCGCGCCCGCATCGTGATCTGCGGCGCGATCTCGCAGTACAACAACACCACGCCCGTGCGCGGGCCGTCAAACTACCTTTCGCTCCTGGTCAATCGCGCCACGATGGCCGGGATGCTGGTGTTCGATTACGCCGCCCGATATCCAGAAGCGCTGCGTGAGATGGGCCAATGGATGGCGGCCGGAACCCTGCGATCGCGGGTCGACATCGTCCGCGGGCTCGAGAACTTTCCGTCCGCGCTGCTCCGGCTGTTCACCGGCGAGAATCACGGAAAGCTCATGCTCGAAGTGACGAACATCTGACGGTGCGTCCGGGTTTTCCCGTCGGCTCGCGACTGGCTCGTGCCGGTGGGCTGACATAGAGTAGCTGCGTATGGCATTGCGGCGGGATGAGTGGCTCGATCTGGCGCGCAAGCTGGACTGGAGTTACTCGTATGTCGACGAGCACGCGGTATTTCCCGACCTGGTCGCCGGCCGGCCGTGGTTGCCGCACAGCGCCTGGGAAGGCTTTCGCGAGCCCTACCGGACGGCATATAGCGAGTATGTCGCCACCCAGCACACCAAGGAGACGGTGGTGCACGCGGTGCGCGCGGCGGTCGGCAAGATCGACGACTTTCAGCGGCTCGATCCGCAGTGGCTCGCCGCGCTGAAGCTGCACGCGGCCACGCTGGCGCTCGCCGAGTTTGCCGCAGTGATTGGCAATCTGCGCGCGGCGCGGTTTGGCCGCGACAGCGCATGGCGCACGACCGCGCTGTTCGGCGCGCTCGACGAGACGCGCCACACGCAGATCCCGCTGCTGCTCATGCACGAGCTGGTGCGCTGGGATCGCCAGTTCGACTGGGCGCACCGGTTCTATCACTCGAACAACTGGGTCGCGATCGCGGCGCGCCACCTGATGGACGAGCTGTTGCTCGCATCCGATCCGATCGAATTCGCCGTGGCGACCAACTTCGTGTTCGAGACCGGGTTCACGAACCTGCAGTTCGTGGGGCTGTCCGCGCTGGCGCACGATGTCGGCGACCGGATGTTCGAGACCATGGTCAAGAGCATCCAGACCGACGAGGCGCGCCACTCCCAGATCGGCCCGGCGGTGCTCGCCACGGTGGTCGCGCACGATCGCGCGTACGCGCAGGCGCTGCTCGACAAGTGGTTCTGGCGCCAGTGGCACCTGTTCGCCGTGGTCACCGGGTTCGCGATGGATTACCTGACGCCGCTGGCGCACCGCAAAGCGTCGTTCAAGGAGTTCATGCAGGAGTGGGTGATCGATCAGTTCGCGCGCTCGCTGTCCGAGATCGGGCTCGAGAAGCCGTGGTACTGGAACGAGTTCCTCGCCAGCATCGACTACTACCACCACATGGTCTATGCGAGCGCGTACAGCTATCGCGCCACCGTGTGGTTCGACCTGGCGCTGCCCGGGCCCGACGAGCGCGCCTGGCTCAAGGACAAGTACGCCGACTCGTGGGATGCGCTCGATCCGATCTGGGTGCGGATCGCCGAGCGCTGGCAGACCGGCGGGCCGGAGCTCGAGTGGTACGTGCACGGCACCACGCCGGTCGGGTTCTGCAACCTCTGTCAGCTCGTGCTGTGCGGCGGCACGCCGGCGAAGAACACGGCGCGCGTGGTCGACCTCGAAGGCCACCGCTACATCTTCTGCTCGGAGCCGTGCGCGTGGATCTTCGACCAGAACCGCGCGCGCTACGCGGGGCACCGCGACGTGGTCAAGCGCATCCTCGCGGGCGACGCGCCGGCCAACCTGCTCGAGCTCTTGCGCACGTACTTCGGCGTGACGCCCGAGACCTGGGGCAAGGACGTCGCGCGCGGGCGCTACCCGTGGATGGAGGGGCGATGACAGCGGTCCCGCTGTACTGCTTCGTCGAGGGCGATTCCCTGGGCGTGCTCGTGCTGGTCGACGATCACGAGTCGGTCGCCGAGCTCGCGCAGCAGGCGCAGCAGGCTGCCGCGGTGCGGGTCGCGCCGCGCCCGCACGTGATGGTGTACGCGCACGGCGCCGTGCTCGATCGCGACGCCACGGTGAAGGAGATCGGCCTGATCGCGCTCGATCGCATCGATGTCGTGGAGGGGCCGTGACCGCGCACCGGGTCGCCGCGCTGGCCGATCTGTGGATCGGCGACCTGCTGGCGGCGCGGGTCGCCGGTACGCGGCTGCTCGTCGTGCGGCTGGGCGACGGCGTGCACGCGTACCTCGACCGCTGCGCTCACCTGGGCGTCGCGCTCAGCGAGGGCACGCTCGAGGGCAGCGTGCTCACCTGCTCGGCGCATCACTGGCAGTACGACGCCGCGACCGGGCGCGGCATCAACCCCGACACCGCCTGCCTCGTCCGGTTTCCGGTCACGATCACCGACGGGGAGGTCTATGTGGAGCTCGAGCAACGAGGGACCCGGGGGGTGACATGACCGAGCCCAAGATCAATGGCAAGGCGAGGCCGCACCCGCAGCAGGCGCAGCCGCGGGCACCCGGCGACGACCGCGACCGCGTGGGCCCGGTGCTCGAGGCCGACGGCGATCTGGTCGAGGCGATCGTCGCGGCCATCCGCGACAACCACCCCGATGCGGCGGTGATCGATCGCGGCGGCTACCTGCGCGTGCTGGTGCCCGGGCGCTGCGTGGTGGAGCGCGCGGCGGTCGAGCGCGCCCTCGGCCGGCCGTTCCGGCTGCCCGGTGACCTCGAGCTCGTGATGCCTTCGTTCAAGGGCGCGATCGAGATCACCGATGACCAGGTCGTGTGGGCGTGGCGCTCGGAGAGCGCGCCATGACCCAGCGCACCTACTGGCACCTGACCGAGCTCGGTCGCAAGCCGACCGACTACGACATCGCGAGCAGCCGCCTGCTGTACTACCCCGATCGCGGCTTCGAGACCGCCGTGCCGATCGCGGCGTGGTACCGCAAGCACCAGCACGACTCCGAGCTGGCGTGCCGCGACTGGGAGCGCTTCCGCGATCCGCGCGAGACCACGTACGCGCGCTACGTCGAGCTGCAGCGCACCAAGGAGGCATTCGTCGACGGCGTGCTCGCCGCTGCCGAGGACGGCGAGCGCGAACGGCTGTCACCGGCGTGGGTCGCCAAGCTCGCCGGGCTCGTGCCGCCGCTGCGCTATCCCGTGCACGGGTTGCAGATGATCGCCGCGTACGTCGCGCACATGGCGCCGAGCGGCCGGATCGTCATCGCCGCGATGATGCAGGCCGCCGACGAGACCCGGCGGATCGAGCGGCTCGCCTACCGGATGCGCCAGCTCCAGGACATCGACCCGGGCTTCGGCGCCGATGCGCGCACGCGCTGGGAAACCGACCCGGCGTGGCAGCCGCTGCGCGAGCTGATCGAGCGCCTGCTCGTCACCTACGACTGGGGCGAGGCATTCATCGCGCTGGCGTGCGCGGTCAAGCCGCGGTTCGACGCGCTGTTCACCAGCCACCTGGCCGACATCGCGCGGCGGGCGGGCGACGACGCATTCGCCAATGTGATGTTCTCGCTGGGCGAGGACAGCCGCTGGCATCGCGACTGGGCGCGCGCGCTGCTCGACGTCGCGCTCGCCGATCGCCCCGAGAACCGCGCGGTCGTCGACGGCTGGATCACGCGCTGGAGCCCGCTCGCGGTACGCGCGGTCGCGGCCCTCGCCCCGAGCATTGCGCCCGAGGCCGCGGCCGCCGTCGAGACTGCGTGCGCCAGCTGGCTCGCCACGATGGGGCTCGGAAGGCGATGAGTGAGCTGCCGACGGCGCTCGCGCTGAGCGTGATCGATACGCTCGACGACGGCGTGCTCAGCATCGATCGCGAGCACCGCGTCACGCTGTGGAACCACCGGCTCGCCGCGCTCACCGGGATCGCGGCCGAAGCGGCGATCGGCCGCGCCGTGTTCGACGTCATGCCGAGCTGGCGCGCCACCGAGCAGCACCACATCGAGCGCGCGCTCGCCGGCACGCCCTCGCTCGCATCGGCATTTCCGCTCGTCGCCCCGGGTCGCTACGAGGCCAGCTACGCACCGCTCGACGCCAGCCCGAGCGAGCGCGGCGCCCTGGTCATCGTGCGCGACGTCTCGCCCTACGACTTCGCGCGCTACCAGCTCCACGAGAGCGACCTCCGGTTCCGCATCATGGCCGACACCGCGCCGGTGCTCTTGTGGATGGCCGGCACCGACTCGCAGTGCACCTTCTTCAACCAGCCGTGGCTCGCGTTCACCGGCCGCAGCCTCGATATGGAGCTCGGGGTCGGCTGGGCCGAGGGCGTTCACCCAGAGGACTTCACGCGCTGCATGGATCACTACCTGGCCGCGTTCGTCGCGCGCCGCCCGTTCCGCATGGAGTACCGGCTGCGCCGCGCCGACCGCCAGTACCGCTGGCTCCTCGACACCGGCGTGCCGCGCTACCTGCCCACCGGCGAGTTCGCCGGCTACATCGGCAGCTGCATCGACATCACCGAGTCCAAGACCGTGCGCGACGACCTCGACCGCCGCGTCCGCGAGCGCACCGCCGAGCTCGAAGCCTTCGCCTATTCGGTGTCCCACGACCTGCGCGCCCCGCTGCGCGCGATCGACGGCTTCGCCAGCGCCCTCTCCGACGAATGGGGTCAGCGCCTCGACGGCCGCGGCAAGGACTACCTCCACCGCGTGCGCGACAGCGTGCACCGCATGGGCGACCTCATCGACGACCTCCTCCAGCTCTCGCAGGTCGGCCGCTCGGCCCTCGCCGCCGAGTCCTGCGACCTCTCGGGCGTGGCGCGCGGCGTCGTGGGCTCGCTGCGTGAGCTCGAGCCGGCGCGCGCGGTCGACATCGTGATCCAGGACCGCGTGATCGTCGACGGCGACCCGCACCTCCTGCGCATCGCCCTCGATAACCTCCTCGGCAACGCCTGGAAGTTCACCAGCAAGGTCCCCAACGCCACCATCGAGCTGTCCGCCGTGCAGCGCTCGGGCGAGGTCCTCATCGCCGTGCGCGACAACGGCGCTGGCTTCGACATGGCCTACGCCCGCCGGCTGTTCAACCCCTTCCAGCGCCTCCACCGCGTCGAGGAATTCCCGGGCACCGGCGTCGGCCTCGCCACCGTGCAGCGCATCGTCAACCGCCACGGCGGCCGGATCTGGGCCGACAGTGCTCCGGGCTGCGGGGCCAGCTTCTTCTTCACCCTCCCGCTTCGCGTCGCCGTCGAAGGCTGATCAGAGGGGGGTGCGGCGAAGGCGCAGGGCCATCAAGCCCGACGAGCACAGCCTCAAGTACTTCCCGATCACCGATGC
>DATIPJ010000090.1:0-4031 GCA_035472155.1 Kofleriaceae bacterium | reverse complement strand
GGCCTCGACGATCAGCGCGCGGGACTTGCCGATCTCGCCGCCGATCCGCGTGACCGCGGCGGAGTACGACTTGCCGGGCTGCGCGACCGCGGTCATGTCGACCTTCTGGCCCTTCTGGATCGAGCGGACCCCGGCCTCGGGCACCGAGAGCTCGATGCGCAGCGGATCGTCGTCGACCAGCGTGAACAGCGTGCGGCCCGGAGCGACCCACTCGCCCGCGACCACCGACTTCTCGGTGACCACGCCGTCGAACGGCGCGCGGACCAGGCCGTCGGCGATCGACTTGGAGATCATGTCTGCGCGGGCCTGCGCGGCGCTGACCTGCTGCAAGGTCGAGGTGCACTGCGTGCTCTGGCGATCGTATTCGCTGCGCGTGATCGCGCCCTTGTCGAGGAGCGCCTGCGCGCGCTTGCATTCCTCCTCGGCCAGCTTCTTCTGCGCCCGCGCCGACTCGAGGTTGGCCTGGGCCTCGCGCGCCGACAGCGCGGCGGTCCGCACGTCGAGCTGCACCACGGGCTGTCCCATCTTGACCCGCTGGCCGCGCTCGACGAGGACCGACAGCACCTTGCCCTGGGTATCGGCGGTGACCTCGGAGCGCTGGTCGGCGGCGATCATGCCGGTCAGCGTCAAGACGTCAGGGGACGGCGCCTCCGTGGCAACGGCGAGCGGGACCTTCACCGGCGCCGGAGGAGGAGCTTTGGAGACGGTGTCCTCGGCTTTCTTGCCGCAGGCGGACACCGAGACGAGAAGCACAAGCACGAGGACGGCACGCATGGCCGCCGTTGAATGCATGGCCTTTGCCATTGGATTGCTCTCCCAGGTCAACCGGTTAGCGTCAACCGGGCTGTACAAGTTCCCGACAGGTGTCGGCCGACGCGGAGTCATCCGGGTGCTCATACAGCTCACTTCGCGTCGTTTCCGAGGGCGTGGTCGAGCTGGGCCCGTGCGACACGCAGATCGACACGCGCGTTCAGTGCCGCAATGCGCGACCGGGTGAGCTCGGTCTCGGCGTCGACCAGCTCGACGGCCGTGGCGCGCTCGGCGTTGAGCAGCTCCTTGCGCACCCGGTAGCCCTCCTCGGCGGCGGCGAGCCCCTTCTGGGTGGTGTCGAGCGAGTGCTGCGCGAGCGAGACCGCTTGCTGCGCGGCGAGGACTTCGATCCGCGTGCCGCGCTCGAGGCTCTCGCGATCCGCGCGCAGCTCGTCGGCCTCGGCGCGGATCCGGTGATCGGTCGCGCGCGACTGCAGCGCATCGGGCAGCGCCCAGGTGATCTGCGCACCCACCGACCACGTCAGCTTGAACTCGTCCTTGGCGGGGAAGATGCGCTGGTTGGGATCGGCATAGTCGGCGACGGCGAACGCCGAGAGTCGCGGCAAGACGTTCGCCTTCTCGGCGGCGCGCTGGCTGTCCTTGGCGGCGATGCCGGTGTCGATCGACCGGAACTCGAGGCGCTGGCGCTTCGCGGTGGTCATCAGATCGTCGAGCGAGCCCGCGGCGGGGGCGGTGATCGCGCCGCGGATATCCTCGCCGATCGCGAGCGGCTCGCCGGCGGGTGCACCGATCAGCAGGCGCAGCTGCTCCTCGCGGAGCTGCGACAGGTTCTCGAGCTGCGCGACGACCTGCTCGGCGTCGGCGTCCTGCGACTCGACGCGCATGAGGTCGGCTTTGGAGAGCCGCTGGGCCTCGGCGAGCGCGCGCACTTGATCGAGCGTGCGCGCGACCTGGATGCGCTGGCGCTGGGCGATCAGCACCTGGAGGCGCGCGCGGACCCACTCGTAATAGGCCAGCCGCGCGTCCTGCCCGGCGCCGACCTCGCTGGTCCGCTTGCCGATGCGCGCCGCGTCGACGCCGAGCCGCGCCGCATCGATCAGCTGGGGGTACCGGAGCAGGTAGTCCGACAGCGGAACCACGAGCTGGGCCTCGAACAGATACGAGTTCTCGATCACCGGGAACACCGAATCGAAGCCGGGGATCATCGGCGGGTCGACGTGCGAGAGCCGCGTGTAGCTCGCCTTTCCACTCAGCACGGGGACACGGGCCAGCTCGGCGGACTCGGTCTGCGCGATCGCGGCCTCGATCTCGGCGGCGCGGCGGCGCACCGTCGGAGAGGCGCCGGTCGCGCGCGAGGCGGCCTGGTCGGCGGTCAGGCCGCCGGTCGAAAACAGCGCATCGAGGTCGTGCTCGAAGGCGACCATGTCGTCGGGTGCAGGCGGTTGCGCCGGCGCGGCGGGCGTCGGTTTCGGCGCCTGCTTGGGCGCCGGGCGGGCGGCGGGCTGCGCGAGCGCAGGCGCGGCCGACAGCGAGAGTACGAGCAAAATTCGCAAGGTCATGCGGGCGACCAAAGCACCCCTCGTGCCACGGTTCCAGATCGCGGAACCACCACCTGCATCGGCGGGGTCGATGGTCGGATGTCGGCCGGGCTTACAGGACGGGGCTACAAAACGTGACCAAACCCAGTCACGTTTCGATCGATGACGCGCAACCACGCATTCGAGCTAGAGTCGCGGCATGACGCCTGAGCCCGAGTGTTCTGGCACGTCGCTGGCAAACGCAGCGCCCGTGGGCGATCCACGACCTGCTGATGTCTGGCGCGGCCAGCGCAACCGCTTCTTGATCGAAGACGCGCGAACGACTGGCCAGCGCATGCACCTCCTCGGCGGCGCCGTGCAGCTGGCGGTTTGCCTGACCTTCCTCGATGCCGGCTATCCGGTCTGGCGCATCGTGACCGCGTTCTGCGTGTTCATCACGTTTGCCCTGATCCAGGGCTCGTGGTTGCGGCGGTCGCACGATGCGCAGACGTTCGACCGCGTGTTCATCGGGGTGAACCTGTCGGCGCAGACCATGGTGACGGTCATCGTCGGCCTGACCGGCGGGCTGCAGTCGCCCGGCGTGCCGAGCCTGCTCCTGCCGTCGGTGATCTCCCTCCTCTTCTTCGGCCCGCACGCGGTCGCGCGCTGGATCGCGTTCGCGAGCGCTCTACTGATCGTCGCGCTCGGCCTTCTGCCGCGCGAGGTCGTCGGGCCGCTCCTGCCGCCCGGCCACTACGCCATCGCGCTCGGCCTCGGCCTGGGCTGGAACCTCTTCCTGCTCCACACCATGGTCTCCAAGATGACCCGCGCGGCGAGCAAGGCCGGCCAGTCGATGGCGTGCCTTCGCGAGGAGCGGCTGTCCGACGCCGAGGCCCAGCTGCGCCGCCTGCAGTCGGTCGGCGCCAAGGTCGCCCACGAGCTCAAGAACCCGCTGGCCTCGATCAAGGGCCTGTGCCAGCTGGTGGCGCGCACGCCGGAGAGCGAGCGCACGCAGGAGCGCCTCGCCGTGGTCGCGTCCGAGATCTCGCGGATGGAGACCATCCTCAACGAGTACCTGTCGTTCTCGCGGCCGCTCGAGGACCTGCGCCCCGAGGCGCTCGACGTCACCGCGATCGCGCGCGACGTGCTCGACGTCCTCGCCGGCCGCGCCGACCAGGCCGGCGTGACGATGACGCTCGACGGCGGCTCGACAGCGGTCCACGGCGACGCTCGCCGCCTCAAGGAGGCGCTGATCAACCTGGTCGCCAACGCGCTCGAGGCCACACCCAACGGCGGCACGGTCGCGCTGCGGCTGCGCAACGGCGGCAACGGCGTGGTCATCGAGGTCCGCGACACCGGCCGCGGCATCGCGCCGGAGGACCTCGAGCGCATCGGCACGTCGTTCTTCACGACCCGGCCCAACGGCACCGGCCTGGGCGTCGTGCTCGCGCAGGGCGTGATCAACCAGCACGGCGGCACGCTCACCTACAAGAGCACCGTCGGTCAGGGCACGATCGCCACGATCACGCTGCCCGCCAGGGTCCAGGCGACTCCCGAGCCCGCGATCCGCGCTGCGATGATCGAGGCTCGCGCGTGAGCTGCGTTCTGCTGGTCGACGACGAACCGGGCGTCCTGTTCACCCTCAACGAGCTGCTCACCGAGCGCGGCCACAAGGTGATCGAGGCGCGCTCGGGCGACGAAGCGCTGCGCAAGCTCGACGACGCCGACATCGTGCTGACCGAC
>DATIPJ010000089.1:0-18992 GCA_035472155.1 Kofleriaceae bacterium | reverse complement strand
GCAGCTACCTCGGCACCGTCGCGGGCGTCGTCCTCATCACGCTGCTGCAATCCATTCTCTCGATCGTGCAGATGTCGGAGGCCGGGCGGCAGGTCATCTCCGGCTCGGTGATCATCATCATGCTGCTGGTCTACGGCCGCGGACCCAAGGTTGTGAGCTGATGCCTTCGCCCTTCACCATCCTCGATGATCGATTCCGCCGGTTGTTTGTCCCGAGCGTGCACCTCGAGCAGCTGTGGACCGGCGCGCGCTGGTCCGAGGGCCCGGCCTACTTCCCCGCCGGCCGTTACCTCATCTGGTCCGACATTCCCAATAACCGCATCCTGCGCTGGGACGAGACCGATGGCTCGGTCTCTGTCTTCCGCCAGCCGGCCCACAACGCCAACGGCCACACCGTCGACCGCGAGGGCCGCCTCGTGTCCTGCGAGCACCAGTCGCGCGCGATCAGCCGCACCGAGCACGACGGCTCGCGCACCATCCTCGTCGATCGGATCGACGGCAAGCGCTTCAACTCCCCCAATGACGTCGTCGTAAAATCCGACGGCACCATCTGGTTCTCCGACCCGACTTACGGCATCGACAGCGACTACGAAGGCGACGCCGCCCCCTCGGAGATCGGTGCCTCCCACGTTTACCGCTACGACCCGGCGAGCGGTGCCTGCACCGCCGTCGCCACCGACTTCGCCAAGCCCAACGGCCTGGCGTTCTCCCCCGACGAGCACCTGCTCTACATCGCCGACACCGGCGCGACCCACGCCAAGGACGGCCCGCGCCACATCCGCCGGTTCGCGGTTGCCGCCGACGGCAAGACCCTCTCCGGCGGCGACGTCTTCGCCACCTGCCACCCGGGCTTCTTCGACGGCTTCCGCCTCGACGTCTCGGGCAACCTGTGGACCAGCGCAGGCGACGGCGTCCACTGCTACGCCCCCGACGGCACGCTCCTCGGCAAGATCGCCGTCCCCGAAGTCGTCGCCAACGTCTGCTTCGGCGGCGCCAAACGCAACCGCCTCTTCATCTGCGGCACGACCTCGCTCTACGCGATCTTCCTCTCCACCAGCGGCTGCCTGCGTCCGTCGGTCGAACGCGGCTAGACCGTCCAGCCGCCGTCGACGACCGGAGCGGTACCGGTCGTGAACGCGCTCTCGTCGCCGGCGAGGTAGACCGCGAGCGCGGCGACCTCTTCGGCCGTGCCCAGCCGGCCGAGCGGCTGGCGCGCGACGAACATCTCGCGGGCGTTGCCGCCGAGCGCGCGGATCCGATCGCCGAGGGAGGGCGTGTCGATCGTGCCGGGGCAGATGCAGTTACAGCGGATGCCCTTGGCGATGAAGTCGATCGCGACCGCCTTGGTCAGCGCGACGACGGCGCCCTTGGTCGTGCCGTAGACGTAGCGGTTGGGCGCTGCCTTGCCGGCAGCGACGACCGAGGCGATGTTGACGATCGAGCCCCCGCCGGCGGCGATCATCAGCGGCAGGAAGGCGCGGATCACGCGATGCATCGACTTGACGTTGAGGTCGAACGAGAAGTCCCAGTCGCTCTCCGAGCAGTCGAGGATCGTGCCGTGGTGGACGAAGCCGGCCGCGTTGAGCAGGATGTTCACCGGGCCGATGCGCTGCGCGAGGGCCTCGACCGCGGCCGTGTCGCGCACGTCGAGCCGCGCGCGCTCGGCGATGCCATCGCCCGACGGCAGGGCCGCCTCGTCGATGTCGGTCGCGATCACGGTCGCGCCCTCGCGCGCGAAGGCGAGGGCACAGGCGCGGCCGATGCCGGCGGCGGCCGCGGTGACGAAGGCGCGCTTGCCCTGGAGTCGATTCGACATGATGGGTGCGTCTCCTAGTGCGAGTGGCGTGGGGTGCGGAAGCGTGCCACGAGGTCGCGGTAGTGCGTCGCGAGCTCGAGGCAGGCGCCGGTCGATTGCTGCCCGACGGTGTTGCGATAGATCTCCTGCCAGGGCGTCTGGTTCTCGGGGTAGCGAAAGCCGCCGCTCGCCTCGAGCCGCGCGCGCCGCGCCGCGAGCTCGTCGGCGGAGATCTGGATGTTGGCCTCGCCGCGCTCGAGGTCGATGCGCACCCGGTCGCCGGTCTCGAGCAGCGCCAGGTTGCCGCCCGCCGCTGCCTCGGGCGAGGCGTTGAGGATCGCCGGCGTGCCCGACGTGCCCGACTGGCGGCCATCGCCGATGCACGGCAGCGAATGCACGCCGCGCTGGATGAGCGCCGCCGGCGGCTGCATGTTCACCACCTCGGCGCCGCCGGGGTAGCCGATCGGCCCGGTGCCGCGGATGAACAGGATCGTCCCCTCGTCGATGCCGAGCGACGGATCGTCGATGCGGTGGTGATAGTCCTCGGGGCCGTCGAACACCACGGCGCGGCCCTCGAACGCCATCGGATCGTCGGGGTTGGACAGATACCGCTCGCGGAACTCCGCCGAGATCACGCTGGTCTTCATGATCGCCGACTCGAACAGGTTGCCCGACAGCACGATGAAGCCCGCGTCCTTCATCAGCGGCGCATCGAAGCGCTTGATCACGTCTCCATCCGGCTCGGGCGCATTACTGCAGTTGTCGCCGATCGTGCGGCCGTTCACCGTCGGGGCATCGCGATGGATGAGCCCGTGCGCCATCAGCTCGCGCACCACCGTCGGCACGCCGCCCGCGCGATGGTACTCCTCGCCGAGGTACACCCCGGCGGGTTGCAGATTTACCAGCAGCGGCACGCGATGCCCCACCTTCTGCCAGTCCGCGATCGACAGCTCCACGCCGACGTGGCGAGCCAGCGCATTGATGTGGATCGGTGCATTGGTCGATCCGCCGATCGCCGAGTTGACGACAATGGCATTCTCGAACGCCTGCCGCGTCAGGATGTCGCTGGGCTTGAGGTCCTCCCAGACCATCGTCACGATCCGCTTGCCGGTCTCGTACGCGATCTGCGCGCGCTCGCGATGCGGCGCCGGGATCGCCGCGCACCCCGGCAGCGACATCCCGAGCGCCTCGGCGAGCGAGTTCATCGTGCTCGCCGTGCCCATCGTGTTGCAGTGCCCCGCCGACGGCGCCGACGACGCCACGATCTCCATGAACTGGTCGTAGTCGATCTCGCCGGTGGCGAGCCGCTCGCGCGACTTCCACACGATTGTCCCCGAGCCGGTGCGCTGGCCGTTGTACCAGCCGTTCAGCATCGGTCCGCCCGACAGCACGATCGCCGGCAAGTTCACCGTCGCGGCCGCCATCAGGAACGCGGGCGTGGTCTTGTCGCAGCCGGTCGTCAGCACGACGCCGTCGAGCGGATAGCCAAACAGCACCTCGACCAGCCCCAGATACGCCAGGTTGCGATCGAGCGCCGCCGTCGGCCGCTTCCCGGTCTCCTGGATCGGATGGGTCGGAAACTCGATCGCGATCCCGCCCGCCTCGCGGATCCCCTCGCGCACGCGCAGCGCGAGCTCCAGATGATGTCGGTTGCACGGCGACAGGTCGCTCCCCGACTGCGCGATGCCCACGATCGGCCGGCCCGACTGCAGCTCCTGCCGGGTCAGCCCGAAATTCAGGTAGCGCTCCAGATACAGCGCGGTCATCCCCGGATTGCTCGCGTCGTCGAACCACAGCCGCGAGCGCAGCGCTCGCTTGTCCTTCGATGCAGTCATGGCGCCCTCCCGGGCGCGGCCATCTTCGCACAGCCGGCCGCGTCCAGGGCCGCGCGGCGCGGCGCGGTAACTACTTCGACGGCGTGCCGGGCATGATGCCCAGCATCCACGAGAAGTCCTGGGCGACCCAGGTGCCCCCACCCTGCGCGGGCAGCGGCGCCGGGCCGGGCGTGCCGATCGAGGGCGTATTCGGAAACGCACCGAAGTTCGGATTCTCCTGCGCCGTGGTGCTCGTCATTGCATACGAATGGCACGTGATGCACGACGCCTGGTGCGGAAGCACGCCCGCATTGAACTCCACAAACGAGTTCCCCATCTGGATCGGATTGTTGTTCGCGTCGACGTACGCGGACTGGGCCGCCACGAGGCGGTAGTCACCGAACTGCTTTCCGATACCCGCCTCGGTCATCAGCGCCGTCAACGCCGCGGTGGCCTGGGTCGGCGCGCCGGTGCTCGTCGCGGGCGCCGACCCCCACGGGTCATTGCACGCATTGTACAGATCAGGATTGCAGCGATTCGGATTGGTGATCTTGTTCTGCGGCTCGAACGTGGCCCACAGCCAGTTCGGCAGCAGCTTGGACGAGATATGGAGTCCGACCAGCGCATAGCAGACGCCATCGATCGTCTCCGTATAGACCCCGGCGGGCGGATTCTTCGCGCAATCAAACGCATTGTTCACCGACGCCGCAGGCAGCCAGTCGGCCTTGACCTCGACCGACGCGGTCGGGAAGCTGATCGCCTGCGACTGCGCATACGCCACCTGCGCCGTCAGACTGGTCAGGCTCGCATTCGGCGCCGGTGCGTTCACGAACGCGGCCTCGGCCGGATTGACGAACACCTCCTCGCAGAACTTGGCGTCCTTGGCCACATTCGACGGCACGAACGGCGCCAGCTGCGCCGGTGCGTTCGCTGCCGTGGTCATCGACCCGCACGGCCCGGGCGTAGCATCGACCGCAGGCTTGGCGGCCACTCCGCGAAGCCCCGCACCCAGCCGGCTTCCATGCAGGCGATGCCGCGAGTGCGCCGCCCCCGCCCCCGCCCCCGCCACGGGCGTGCACCCGGCGCTCTTCGGGTTCTCGAAGCACGTCTGCTCGGTCCACGTCTCCCACGCCATCTTGCCGTTGACCTGACAGCTCGCGGCCACAAACAGCTGCCACGCCGTCTGCTCGTTCGTCGACGCCATCGCGGACGGCAGCGTGCACGCGCTCGCCGTCCTACCCGGCGGCTCCACCGCCCCTGGAGTTTTCGGCCCGCACGACCCGGCGCACGTCCCGATCATGAACATCGCCCATACCCACAACACCATCCTGATATCCGTCGATAGACTCATGGCCTACCAAACTAGGCCCCCGCGACCGCCATGCGGATGGGTCATTTGGTCCTGGTTTCAGGCACCCGTGGGCAGCCGTGCGAGCTCGAGTCTCATCGGCCTCGAGCAATCGGCTTGGCTGGCGCTGGCTTGCACCACTCGGTGATAGACGACGCACTGTCAGGGGTCGTTCCTGCGGTACGATTCAGCGCCGACGACGAGCCGACGGATTTCACGCTGCTGTGCTCCGAAGACCTTTCGCGAGAGCTAGGCGCACACCTGTATCGCGAGGTCGAAATCGAGGCGTCTGTCGTGCGCGGCGCAGACGCCAGGATCGAGAGCGGGAACCTTGTACGGTTCGCGGTGGTGAACAGCGACGAGCCCGCCGACGAGGCATGGGAGCGTTGGTTCAAAGTGAACGGCGCCGGCTGGGATGATGCGAGTGTGGAGGCGTTCCTTGGCCGTAAAGATTGATGAGAAACAGCTACCCGGGAGCTGTGCACTCGACGCCGGTGTCTTGCTGCTCGCGCGACATCCCCTCCGACCGGAGGTCATGGCTTCACCCGTAGACCGGTAGCCGAGCTCGCGCGTTGACGATGCAACAGAACGATGATCGGGCGCGCGAACTGGGGTTCGATGCGATGGGCCGCGCTTGCGGCTGCGATCATTGCAAGTTGCGCGAGGGCCCCGGAAAACGCTGGGCGTACGCCGGCGCCGTTCACGCCGATCGCCTTGGCCGCGCCGCCCGCGCTGGCCGTGCCGCTCGCGCCACCCGCGCCGAATGTGTCGCCCGCGGCGGGGGCGACACAGCCGGCTGGGCCTGTCGAGCTCGGGGCGCCGTGGGCGCCGCCGGCCGAGTGGACCGGCCCGGGCATTCCGCCCAAACAATATTCGCTGTTCGACGTGCCGGCGGGCTCGCCCGTGCTCGGATATGCCGCGTTCGATCGCGATGCGTGCGAGGCGGAGCTCCGCCGCCGCGACATCTCGTTTGACCGCGCTAAGTCCACTGCCGGGGTGCTTGCGCCGATCCGGTTGCGCGGCGCGCTGCACGGGGTCGCGGCGCACTCGAGGGTGTCGCGGGCGCATCGCGCACGGTCGGAGAAGGAGCTGATCGACTGCCGGCTCGCGCTGTCGCTCAACGACTTCGCGGCGGCGCTCGCCGTGCGCGACATCGTCGAGCTGGAATGGTCGTCGGCGTATCGCACCAAGGGCGAGCTCGGCTGCACGGAGAAGTACCGCGGCCAGCAGCATTGCGCCGCGCTCGCGGTCGACGTGACGAGCTTCCGCAAGCGCGACGGCTCTCGGCTCGTCGTCGCCCGCGACTTTCACGGCAAGCTCGGCACGCTGACGTGCGGAGCGGGCGCGCCGGTTCGTAACGAGCTGTGGAGCATCGCGTGCGACGCCGCCGGTCGCGAGTTCCAGGTGGTGCTCACGCCGAACTGGAATGCGGAGCACCGCGATCACTTCCACCTCGAGCTGACCGTGTACGACTGGGTGCTGGTCCGGTGAGCTCAGGACGCGCGTTGCCGGGCCGTTTCGGCAACCGCACCGCGGCCGCGGCGCGGGCTGGCCAGCGAGCATACGCCGCGCTGCGCATGCACATGAGGACGGCGACGCCCGGCGTGGCTGGCCAGCGACGCGCCGACGATTGGGTGCCGGCGACGTGCGCAACTGGATCGCCTCGCTCGTGCGCGAGCCGGCGAGGTCGCGCCGACGAAGGCTCGAGAGGACGCGCAGCGCGGCTACTTCGCCGGCAACCGGGCCCTGATGAACATGGAGATCCGGCTGGCTGCGGGAGGGTCGAGGTTCGACAGCACCGCGACCGTGTAGCCGGAGTCGCAGATCAAGAGGTCGCCGTTCATGCCGGCCGCGCCGCCGCTGTGGCCGACGCAACGGACGCCGTTCTCGGTCACGTCGGAGAAGCCGTAGGCGTACTTGCCGCGCGGCATGTCGACCTTGCCGGTCGTGAGGAGCTCGAGGTGCTTGGCGTCGAGCAGACTGTGGCTCGCGAGGGCATTCGCGAACTGGATCAGATCGATCACCGTCGAGTCGCCGCCGCCCGCCGAGGTGCCGCGGACCGGTAGCGTCGCGGCGGCCGAGGTCCAGAGCGCGCCGGGATGATCGCGCGTGTAGGCGATGACGCGGCCCTTGGTGAGGGTGCCCTCGACGGGCGATGCGGTGCCGGTCATCCCGGCCGGCTTGAAGATCGTGGCGGCGAGGTGGTCGTAGTAGGTCTGGTGCGTGACGCGCTCGATGATCACACCGAGCAGCAGGAAGCCGTAGTTGCTGTACACCCATCGTGCGCCCGGCTCGTACTCGACGTCGCGCTGCCGTACAGCTTCACGTAGTCAGCGAGCGTTTTCAGCTCGAGCCGGTGGGCGTCGAACTCGGGACCGAAGATGTCGCCGGCGCCAGCGGTGTGCGTGAGCAGATGGTGCGGTGTGACCTTGGATGCGAGCGTGCGGTTGGGATAGTCCGTGAGCACCTTGCCGATCGGCTGGTCGAGCGCGAGCTTGCCGGCCTGGACGAGCTGAAGCACCGCGGTCGCGGTGAACATCTTGTTCATCGAGCCGATCCGGAACCGGCTTCGCGACCAGACCGCCGGCCTCGGCGGAACGCGGCGAGCTCGTCGCGCTTGGCGTCGTTGAACAGTGCGAGCCAGGCGGCGAGCTGCCGGCCCGCGGGGTCGGCGTCCGCCGCATCCGCGGCGATGGCTGCGTCGGCGGTCGCGACGGGCCGCGGTGAGACGGCCGGGAGCGGATCGGGCGAGGCACATGACATCGCGAGCAGGAGCACCCAGACCGGCGGGACGCGCACCATGCGGCGTAGTCTACAGACCTGCGACGATCGCTGCGACTCGAGCGAGGCGCCCGGTTGGGTGCAGGCGAGCGGGTGACGTGACGGGTTGCTTGCGGCAACCGCGGTGAGCGCGCCTACTGGACACATGACCATCGCGCCTCCTCGCCACGGCAAGCGCCAGGCTCCATGCGCGCACGGTCCGGTCATGGCGGCGGTCGTGGCATTGGCGGCGTTCGTCGGCTGCCACGCGGCCAGGCCTGAAGACGAAGCGCCCGTGGTGGCAGCGCTGTCGCCGCTGTTCGCCGACGTCGAGGGCGCGCTCGAGCGGCAACGTGATGCCATCGTCGCGCTGCGACAAGACCTGCACACGCACCCTGAGCTGTCGGGCGAGGAGCTGCGCACCGCGGGGCTCGTCGCCGAGCGCCTGCATGCGCTCGGGCTCGACGTCCGCAGCGGCGTTGGGGGGTACGGCGTGATCGCGCGGCTGTCGGGCGCGTATCCCGGCCGCACGGTCGGCTTCCGCGGCGACATGGATGCATTTCCGTCATCGGCACCTGACCCCTATCCGTTGCCGTCCACGACCCCGGGCGTGCGCCATATCTGCGGCCACGACGTCCACACCGCGGTGGCGCTCGCCACGGCCGCGGCGATGGCGTCGGTGCGGTCGCAGCTGGCAGGTACCGTCGTGTTCGTGTTCCAGCCAGCGGAGGAGAATGCTCGCGGCGCACGCGCGATGCTGGACGACGGTGCGCTCGCCGGTGAGTCGCTCGACGCGATCTTCGCGTTTCACACCGCGCCGATGCCACTCGGCTCGATCGGAACCAAGGCCGGCGTGCTGCTCAACGCCAACAGCGTCGCCCCTGGCGCCACGAACGATGGCCCGCTCGAGCTGCGCAGCCGCGGCGTCATCCGCGCTGTGGTGGGGCGCGAGCAGCTCGTGGTTACCACGACCGTCGTGCCCGGCTTCAGCGAGGACTTCGGCCACTTCCAGGCGGTCGCACCGGGGGTCATGTTCTGGCTCGGTGTATCCAATCCCGAGCGCGGCACGGTAGGCTCCCCGCACAGCCCGGACTACGTGGCGGACGACGGCGCCATCCACGTCGGTGCCCGCGTGGCGAGTGCCCTGCTGCTCGCCGAGCTCGAACGCAAGTAGCCAGGAAGGGGTGCCCGTGTGGGATGCCGACGATGTCGTCGACGCGATCCTCGCGGAGTACGATCGCCTTCCAGAGTCGCTGCGCGCCTCGCTCCCTCTCAAGCGGGTCTGGGTGGTAGCGTTTGAGGACGACGAGGAATAGCTCACGCTATCTGTACTTCGTCGGACAACTGGCAGTGCATGCCCCGCCGCGAAAGCCCTGAGGCGCGAGGGCTCCCAACGCGCCAGGGGTACGGGACGCGGTCGCCACGGCCCGCGATAGCGATGCCGCGAGACGCGTCCCACCCGAGAGTTGACCATGGGGCGCGATGCACAACGCTGGTCGCCGGTCTGTCGTGCTCCCAGAGATATCGAGGTAAACTTGCGGACATGAGGAGCCCGTCTCCAGATGAGCTGCGGCAGTGGCGTCAGGAGTTCGACGCTGCCGCTCGGCGACCGTTGAAAACACGGCTTCGCTATGCGTTCGTGCATACATACAAGCCGGTGCTCGACGACGCGGGCTACCGATCGTTTGAGACCATGGCGGAGTATCGTGCATGGTGCGAGCGCGAGCTCCCACGCTGGCTGGGGTATGGCCAAGACGTTTGAGTACGCCCAGGCCGAAGAGATCCGCGATGCGTTCGCGCGCCATGGCGTTCGGTATCTCTTCCTTGGCAAGTCAGGCGCGATCCTGCTTGGCTATCCGGACACGACACAGGACGCCGATCTCTTCGTCGAAAAATCCCCCGCGAACGGAGCCGCGATCGTCGTGGCTCTCGTAGAGCTGGGGTTCGATCTCACCGATGCGGAGCATGCAGAGATTCAGCGCGGCAAGGATTTCGTACAGCTCAAGAACGGACCCTTCGATCTCGATCTTGTGTTCGCGCCTGATGGTATCGAGCGGTTTGAAGACGCCTGGCAACGACGGGTCGATGTCGAAGGGTTCCCGGTGTGTCATCCGGCAGATATCATCGCGAGCAAACAGGCGGCGAACCGAGCAAAAGACCGCGAGAGCCTGCCGCGCTTGAAGGCGTTTCTAGACTACTGGCGCGAGAGACATCGAGGGTGAACGCCAGCAGAGATTCATGTCAGACGGTTCGTGCCCGGCGTCCGATGCTCGACGCGCGGCTGGGGGACGTCTCGCGGATTGGCGTGACTCGCGAGTAGATGGTCGCGCGGGCGTATCATCGGGGCCATGGAGCTGAACTACATCGATCTCTTCGATCGCGCCGCGCGGATCGCGGCCGGGCGCGATGCGCTCGTCGACGAGGCTGGCGCGCTGACGTACGCCGAGGTGTGGGGACGCGCCAACCGAATCGCGAGTGCGCTCGTCGCGCGCGGCTTCGGGCCGTCGGGGCGGTTCGCGATCTTCAGCCCCAACTGCAGCGCTGCGATGCTCGCCATGGTGGCCGGTCTCAAGGCGGGGGGCGCCTGGTGCAACATCAATGTGCGCAGCGCGATCGGCATGAATGTCGATATCCTGGCGCGCGGCAAGTGCGAGGCGGTGTTCTTTCACTCGTCGACGGCGGCGCTCGTGGAGAAGATCCGGGCCGGCGTGCCGACGCTGCGATTCGCTGTTTGCGTCGACCAGGAGCTGTCGGAGTTCGACTCGCTCGCCGAGCTGGCGCTCGCGGGCAGCGAGGCGCCGATCAATGTGCGCCTGGCCCGCGATGCGGTCGGGTTCCAGGGCTCGACGGGCGGCACGACCGGCGCGCCCAAGGTCACGCAGGGCGGCCAGGACTTCCTGACGTGGAACGCGATCGGCTTCATGACCGAGTTTCATTTCGACCGCCCGCCGGTGAACCTCGCGGTCGCCCCGATCACGCACGCCGGCGGCATCGTCGCCATGGCCACGCTGGCGCTCGGCGGCACTGTTGTCTTGATGGCGACGGCGGACCTCGGCAGGCTGCTGGAGGCGATCGCGGCGCACCGGGTGTCGCTTCTGTTCTTGCCGCCGACGCTGATCTACATGCTGATCAACCACCCGCGCATCCGCGAGACCGACTTGTCGTCGCTGAAGTACCTGGTGTCGGCGGCGGCACCCTTTGCCGTCGAGAAGATCGCCGCGGCGCACGCCATCTTCGGGCCGGTGATCTGCCAGTCGTTCGGCCAGACCGAGTCCGGGTTCCCGCTGACGTTCATGCCGCCGTCGGCCATCACCGAAGCGCTCGAGAACCCGGCCCTCGCCGGGCGACTCAGGTCGGTCGGGCTGCCGACGGCGAACGTCTGCGCGATCGAGATCATGGACGAGACCGGCAACCTGCTCGGCCCCGACGAGATCGGGGAGATCGTCGTGCGCGGCCCGACGGTGATGCACCGCTACATCGGCGATCCGGCCGCGACCGAGGCGATCCAGCAGCACGGCTGGCAGCACACCGGCGACCTCGGGTTCCGCGACAAGGACGGCTTCATCTACGTCAGCGACCGCAAGCGCGATCTCATCATCTCCGGGGGCTTCAACGTCTTCCCGCTGGAGGTCGAGCAGGTGCTGGCGTCGCACCCGGCGGTGCAGGACTGCGCGGTCATCGGCGTTCCCGATGAGAAGTGGGGCGAGGCGGTGAAGGCGATCGTCGAGGTCGTGCCCGGCCGCCGGGTGACCGAGGCCGAGCTGCTGGAGCTGTGCAGGGCCCGGCTCGGCAGCATCGTGGGGCCCAAGAGCGTCGACTTCATCGATGCGCTGCCGCGGAGCGCGGTCGGCAAGGTACTCAAGCGCGAGCTGCGCGACCGCTACTGGCAGGGGCGGTCGTCGCGGATATGAGCGCGGGGCGAGACGCAGCGATGAGCTTTCAGGGGCGGCTCCGGCTGCCGCTCATCGCCGCACCGATGTTCCTGGTATCGGGGCCGGAGCTGGTGACGGCGGCCTGCCGCGCCGGCGTCATCGGCGCGTTCCCGACGGCGAATTGCCGCACGCGCGAGGAGCTCGACACGTGGCTGCACGGCATCCGCGACGCGCTCAAGGCGCACGAGGACGCGACCGGCCGCGCAGCGCCGCCGTTCTGCCCGAACCTCATCGTGCACCGCTCGAACCCGCGCGTGCCGACGGACCTGGCCGTGCTGCTCGCGCACCGGCCGGAGCTGGTCATCACCAGCGTCGGGACGCCAGCCCCGGTCCTGGCGCCGCTCCACGACGCCGGCGTGCGGGTCCTGGCCGACGTGGCGACGATCGAGCACGCCCAGAAGGCGGTCGCCGCCGGGGTGGATGGACTGATCCTCCTCACCGCGGGCGCCGGAGGGCAGACCGGCTGGCTGAATCCATTCGCCTTCGTGCGCGCGGTGCGCCGGTTCTTCGACGGCATCGTCGTGCTCGCGGGCGGCATCTCCGACGGGCGGGCGCTGCGCGCGGCCGAGGTCCTCGGCGCCGACCTGGCCTACATGGGGACCAAGTTCATCGCGACGCGCGAGAGCCTGGCGGCCGACGCCTACCGCGAGATGGTCGTGCGCGCGAGTGCCGACGACATCGTGCTGACGAAGGCGATCACCGGGCTCGAGACCAACATCCTCGCCGAGTCGCTGGTCGACGCCGGGATCGATCCCGAGGCGTCGCGCGGCCCGCTCGATGTCGCCCGCGACATCACCGCCGACGCACCGCCACGCTGGAAGCGGATCTGGAGCGCCGGCCACAGCTGCTCGGGCGTGACCGAGATCCTCGACGTCGCCGAGCTGGTCGCGCGGACCGAGGCCGAGTACCGCGGCTAGCGTGCAGCCCGTAGTAGCCTAGCGGCATGCGGTTCCCCGAGTTCGACGAGCACGATGCCACGGGCCTGGCGGAGCTGGTGCGTACGCGGCAGATCGGCGCTGCGGAGGTGGTCGAGGCCGCGATCGCGCGGATCGAGGCGCGCAATCCGGCACTCAACGCCGTGGTCCACACCCAGTTCGAGCGTGCGCGCCGCGAGGCTGCCGAGCCGCGAACCGGAAGCTTCGCGGGCGTGCCCTTCTTGCTCAAGGACCTGGGCGCGCAGGATGCGGGCGAGCCGAGCACGGGCAGCTGCCAGCTCGGTAGCTCGTGGCGCGCCGATCGCGACAGCGAGCTCGTCGCGCGCTACAAGCGCGCCGGGCTGATCATCCTGGGCCGCACCAACACGCCCGAGCTCGGCATCATGGGCACCACCGAGCCGGCGTTCCGCGGGCCGACGCGAAACCCGTACAGTCCGACCCAGTCGAGCGGCGGCTCGAGCGGTGGCTCGGCGGCGGCCGTCGCTGCGCGCATGGTGCCGGCGGCACACGCGAGCGATGGCGGTGGCTCGATCCGCATTCCGGCGTCGCACTGCGGGCTCGTGGGGCTCAAACCTACCCGCGGTCGCAACCCGCAGGGGCCGGTCGGCGGCGAGCGCTGGGCCGGCATGGTCGAGGAGCATGTCGTCACACGCAGCGTGCGCGACACGGCTGCGTTGCTCGATGCCACGGCCGGCCCCGACGACGGAGCGCCGTACCAGGTCCGCGATCCCGCACGGGCGTTCGCCGCCGAGGTGGGCCAGCCACCCGGTACGCTCAGGATCGCGTTCGCCGCCCAGGCGCTGTTCGCCGATGATCTCCATCCCGACTGCGCGGCTGCGGTGGCCGATGCCGCCGCCCTCGCGCGCTCGCTCGGCCACGTGGTCGAGGAGGCCGTGCCCACCTTCGACCGTGCCGCGTTGATCCGCGCCTATCTGCTCGTCGTCGCGTCCGGTGTGTCGGGCGAGATCGCGGTCGCCGCGGCGCGCGCGGGCAGGCCTGCGCGGGTGCGCGATGTCGAGCCGACGACGTGGCTGCTGCACGTGGTGGCGCGGACCCTGTCCGCTGCGGACTATGCCGCGGCGGTCGCGGACATGCGGCGCGCGGCCCGCGAGGTCGCCGCGTTCTTCACCCGGTACGATGTGCTCCTGACCGCCACGACGGCGCGGCCGCCGGTCACGCTGGGCGAGCTCGCGCCCAGCCGCGTGGAGGAATTTCAGATGGGGCTGCTCCGTCGCCTGCCGCTACGCGCGCTCGTGCTGCGCGCGCTCGACGAGGCGGCGCACGGACCGCTCGCAGCGACGCCGAACACCCAGCTGTTCAACATGACCGGCCAGCCAGCGATCTCGCTGCCGCTGTCGTGGAACGCCGCCGGCTTGCCCATCGGGACACAGTGGGTGGCACCGTTCGGGCGCGAGGACATCCTGCTCCGCCTGGCCAGTCAGCTCGAGGCCGCGCGCCCCTGGGCGAAGCGTCGGCCCGACAGCGCACGGTAGGCCCGCGCGCGGAGATCACGGCCTCTCGGTCGGCGGCTTTGCGCCAGGGCCGGGCAGCGGCCGGTTGCGCCCGCCTTCTTGCTCTGCGGAGAGCAGCTCCTCGATCGAATCGTAGCGATAGATCACCTGGGCCTGGTTCTGGAACAAGCCGCCGGTGTCGGCGGTCGGGCCGTAGGTGGAGTACAGCTTGCGGCCGAGCAGCCGCAGGTAGACGGTCAGCTGGCCTCGATGGTGCGCCGTGTGCGCGATGCGCCGGAGCAGGATCCAGGCCCGCGAGCGGCGCACATCGAAGAACGCGACCTCGTCGGAGAACCACGCGGCCGGTCGCGTGCGCAGCTCTTCGAGCCGGCGCGTGGAGGCGGCGGCGTAGTGCGCAAGGAACTCGCCGCGGGTCTCCTGCGGCGGTAGCGCCGGCAGGTCGGTGGTGATCTGGAGCATCGTGCGCATCCAGACGTCCTCGGACACGCACTGATGGACCATGTGCTCGAGCGGCGAGCGCGCCAGCTCTGCGGGACGAAATCCCAGGTCGTCATCGGCGAACTGGGACCACACGGACAGGATCTTGATGCGCTCGGTGTCGTAGGTGTCGGCGAAGAACGAGAATGCGTGATCCATGGCCGGAGTATAGCGGCACCCGTGCGCCCGCCGGCGACGACGAGCGCATCCGCCGCTACCGGGTCGCGCCGAGCGGCTGTCCTTCGGCGTCGACGACGACGACCTCACCCAGGTTGAGCGAGCGCACACCGGCCTCGATCTTCTGGCGATCACCGACGAGGAGGAGCGTCGCGTCGGGGATCGCGTAGCGCTTGGCGGCTGCTTGCACGTCGGGCAGCGCGGCGCGCGCGATGCCCTGCGGCTCGCGAACGAGCTCGTCCATCGACCAGCGGCGCGACCACAGCTCGGCGACCTGGCGCGCGACGTCGCGGTTGGTGCCGAAGTCGGAGGCGTAGCCGCGCAGGATGGCGAGGCGCGCGTCCTCGAGCTCCTTGGCGGTGATCGGCCGCGCGCCGGCGATGCCTTTGAGCTCCTTCACCAGCTCGATGACGGACTCCTTGGTCTTGTTGGTCTGGACGCCGCCCTGCGTGAACCAGGCCATCGCGCCGGAGAGCACCGGGGTCGCGGCGCCGATGCCGTAGGAATAGCCCTTGTCCTGGCGAAGATTCAGAAAGAGGCGGCCCGAGGCGCCACTGCCGAGGACCTCGCTCGCAAGGCGAAAACCGTAGTAGTCGTCACCCTTGGTGATCGGCGCCGTGTAGATCTGCACGGCGATGGTCTGCGCAGCGTCGGGCTTGTCGACGAGGATGACCTTGCCGCGCACGCCGGCCGGCGGCGGGATGGCCGGTCGCGCCGGTGCGGCCCCGGACCATGCGCCGAGCTCCTTCTGGGCCAGGGCCTTGACCTCCGCCAGCGTGACGTCGCCGACGACGACGAGGGCGGAGCCGCCGGGGCGCCAGTGGGCGGCGTGGAATGCGATCGCATCGGCCGAGGTCAGCGCGCCGACGGATTTGCGGTAGCCCGCGACGGGGCGGCCATAGGGATGGGCCGCCCCGAACATGAAGCGAGCGCGAAGCCGCGCCGCCAGACGGGGGCCGTTGCGCTCGGCCTGCTCGATGTCATCGGCCTGGAGCTTGCGCTCGCGCTCGATCTCTGTCGCCGGGAAGCTCGGGTTTCGCACCACGTCGCCGAGGAGCGCGAGGGCGCCGCCGAGGTTGGCCTTGGAGACGTCGACCGCCTGGATCGCGCGCTCGAGGCCGACCTCGTGGCGCAGGCTGGTGCCGAGGTCGCCGGCGGCATTGGCGACCGCGAGCGCATTGCGCGACCGGGTACCGCGCTCCATCGCGCTCGCGACCAGCGTGGCGAGGCCTTCCTTGCCGGGTGGATCGGCGACGCTGCCGCCGCGCGAGACGATGGCCGCGGTGACCAGCGGCAGGGCGTGCTGCTCGACGACGTAGAGCTCGAGGCCATTGGCGAGCTTGTCGGTGACCACGGCCGGCGCCTGGAAGAGGGTGTCGGCGCCGAACGGCGGCTGCTTCTTGCGATCGATATCGGCGGTGCTCGGATGCGCCGAGGTCTCGGGATGAAAGCGCAGCACCACGCGGTTGGGTGTGGCGAGCCACGCGGCGACCGTCGTGCGCAGCGACTGCGGCGTCACCGCGAGCATGCGCTGCAGATCCCACGACAGCTTGTCGGGATCGCCGAAGAACGTATTGTAATAGGCGAGCTGATCGGCAGTACCGCCGAACGCGCCAATGCTCTGGAGGTTTGTGACGGCGTCCGTGAGCGCGCGCGTTCGGGCGCGCTGGAGCTCCGCGGCGGTGGGCCCGTCCTTGGCGAGCGCCGCGAGCTCGCTGGTGATGATGCGTTCGGCGTCGGCCATGGAGGCGCCGGCGGCCACGGTCGCATTGACGATGAAGATGCCGGCGATCTCCTGCGAGGAGTAGAACGCGTTCACGTCGCTGCACAGCTTCCTGTCATAGAGCAGCGCCTTCTGAAGACGCGCGGAGAGGCCCTCGGCCAGGATCGATGCCACGAGATTGAGCTCCTGCTCGCCGGCGGCGCCGATCTCCGGTCCCGGCCACGCGATGTACACGCGCTCCTGCGGGACGCGATCGTTGATCTCGACGACCTTCTCGCCATCGAGCCGGGGGAGGAATCGCCGCGGGCGATCGAGGGCCGGGCCCGGCGGAATCGATCCGAAGTACTTGGTGACGAGCCGCTTGGCGTCGGCCGGGTCGAAATCGCCGGACACGACGAGCGTCAGGTTGTTCGGCGTGTAGTAGGTGCGAAAGAATGCCTTGACGTCGTCGAGCGAGGCCGCCATCAGGTCCTCGTGACTGCCGATCACCGGCCACGAATATGGATGACGGGCGGGAAACAGATTCTCGACGGTGAGCACGTACCAGCGCCCGTACGGCACATTGTCGACGCCCTGGCGGCGCTCGTTGCGAACGACCTCGCGCTGGTTGTCGAGCTTGGCCTGGGTCAGCGCATCGGGCAGCGTGGCGAGCAGATCGGAGTGCACCCAGAGCAGGAACTCCAGGCTGCCCGACGGCGCGGTCGCGAAGTAATTGGTTCGATCGGTGTTTGTCGTGCCGTTGGAATCGCGTCCGCCCTTGGCGCCTGCGCGCGCCATGAGAGAGAAATAGTCCTCCGACGCGTTCTTCGAGCCCTGCAGCATCATGTGCTCGAACAGGTGCGCGAAGCCCGTCTTGCCCGCCTTCTCGTTCTTCGAACCGACGTGATACCAGAGGTTCACGTGCACGAGCGGCAGCTTCTTGTCCTGGTGCAGGATGAGCTGGAGCCCGTTCGGCAACACGACCTTCTCGAACGCGACCTTGGGCACCTCGAGCCGCGGCGCAGCACGCGACGGGTCGGCCCCGAGGATCGCTGCACAGACCAGCGCCCCCACCACCAGGAGAATGCGGTTCTTCATGGTCGAAGGATATCCGCATTTGCGGCAGCACCCGTAGCGCGCGGGTCCCGTCGCTGCGGTCTCGTCCATACTGCGGGCATGGATCCGAAACCGGGAGAGCCGGTCTTGCCGTTCGAGACCGCGGCTGCGTTCGAGCGCTGGCTCGCGAAGCAGCATCGCAGCGCAACCGTCGTGTGGATCAAGCACGCGAAGAAGGGGACGGGGATGGCGTCGATCACGTGGTCCGAGGCGGTGGACGTTGCGCTGTGCTACGGGTGGATCGACGGTCAGTCCAAGTCGCTCGATGATCGCCATTTCGTGCAGCGCTACACGCCGCGGCGAGCGAGCAGCGTGTGGTCGAAGCTGAACCGCGAGCGCGTCGCGCGCCTGATCGCCGCGGGCCGCATGCAGTCGGCGGGGCTCGCCGAGATCGAGCGCGCGAAGGCCGACGGCCGGTGGGACGCAGCGTATGACTCGCCGAAGACGGCGGCGGTGCCCGATGACCTCGCCCGCGCGTTCGCGAAGCGGCCCGCCGCGAAGGCCGCATTCGCCACGCTCGATTCGACGAACCGCTACGCGATCCTGCACCGGCTGATGACGGCGAAGCAGCCGGAGACCCGCGCACGCAGGCTCGCCACGTTCGTCGAGATGCTCGAGGCCGGGAAGACCCTGCACCCGCGGCGCTCCGGGGCAAAGGCCGCCGCCACGTCGCCGCCGCCCCGATCGTCCACGCGCCGCCGCCGGCGCTGAGGCGATCGCGGACGCGATCGTGTGAGATCGGGCGGCTGGGCATCGGCACGGATGATTTGTTCGGAAATCCTTTCGGGGGGCGTGTCTTGTCAGCGTGCGCATTCACGCCATGGGCCGCTTTGCGGCGCCTGCGTGAATTTGCAATCACCAACGAGGAGAGGACCATGAACAAGAAGCCGAAGCAGAACCATGAGACGAAGGGGAGCAAGCTCTCCTTCAAGCGCGAGACGGTGCGTACGCTGTCCGCGAACGAGGCGGCGCACGTCGTCGGCGGCAGGATGTGCTTGCCGGATTCGTGCCGCCCTCCGACCTGTCCGAACAGCGTCTGCACGATCACCGTGGACTCTACGTTGTAAGATCGGGCTGCGTCAGGCGCCCGAGATGCCCAGGTTTGCACGATCGAAGCTGGATGCGCGATCCGCACTCGCGCTGATCTCTCGTCCGCATCGGTGGCCGAGCAGTCGACGATATCCGGGGATCGCCAATGGCTGGCAAGGAGCCGCCTGGGTCGCGTTCAAGCTCGCGGGAGCGGGGACCGTGCTCCCGGATCGGGTGTTCGAGTCGATCGCTGGGCGACTTGCGATCGAGCTGAAGAGTGACCGCGCGGCTGGAGGCGCGACCGCGAAGGGCAAGCGCACTCCGGATACTCGACACGTGGGCGCGATGATCGGGTGTGCGGCGGATGCGGTGATTGCGGCATACGCAGTGCGGCACCGTGCTTGTTCGCCGGCGCTGGCTCGTGCTGCGTGCCAGC
>DATIPJ010000088.1:0-3518 GCA_035472155.1 Kofleriaceae bacterium | reverse complement strand
GGCACACACGTCAGCGGCCGCGATAGATACAGCGCGAGGTCGGGGTCTCCGAGACGACCACCTCGCACAGCCCCGGCAGGCGCGGCGCGATGTGCTGCCACAGCCACTGCGCGAGCAACTCGCTGGTCGGATTGGCCAGGCCATCGATCTCGTTGAGGACCTGGTGATCGAGCTGACGCACCAGCGGCGACACGCGCTCGTCGATATCGGCGAAGTCCATGACCCAGCCGCGCTCGGGATCGAGATCGCCCTCGATCGCGACCTCGATCTGGTAGCTGTGGCCGTGCATGCGCGCGCACTTGTGGCCCGCGGGCACCTTCGGAAGGAAGTGCGCCGCCTCGAATCGATAGCTGCGTTCGAGCCGCATCGCCATGCGGCCGCTTTGTAGCGCGCGGCCGCATGCTAGGAAAGCGTGGGATGCACCCACGGGGGCCGACGCGTACAGAGGAATGATGATCGCGCGAGGGCTCGACCCGCGGGTATGGCAGATGGCGTTCGCCCGCGCCGTCAACACCATGGGCCTGTCGCTCGTGATGTCGTTCCTGGGGATCTACATCGTCGAGGCGCGAGGCTATCCGGCGTGGTCGTACGGCCTGATCGCGCTGGCTGCGAACCTGGGTCAGTCGCTGACCAATGCCTGGGCCGGCAACCTCTCGGACCGGATCGGCCGTCGGCCGCTGATCACGACCGCGCTGTTCGTGCGCAGCGGGTTCATCGCGCTGCTCGGCACGCAGGTGATGCTCGATGCGCCGCTGTGGACGCTCGGCGCGAACATGGTGGTGACGTCGACCTTGCGCGGTTGCTTCGAGCCGGTCGCGTACGCGCTGGTGGCCGATGTCGTGCGCGACGACCAGCGGGTCGCGGCGTTCGGCATCCAGCGCATGGGCACCAATGTCGGCTGGGCGGTCGGCCCGGCCCTCGGCGGCGTGCTCACGCTGGTGCTGCCGTACGGCGCGGTGTTCTACATCGCTGCGGCCGGGATGATCGCCGCCGGCATCGTGACGCTCAAGGTCGTCGATCCGGTGCGCCGGACGTTCCACGCCGCGACTTCCGACAGCGGACTGCTCCGCTCGCTGCGCAAGGGCATGGCCGACCCGGTCATGGCCATGCTGCTGCTCGGGACGCTTTTGTGCGCGCTGCTCGAGACGCAGATGTTCTCGACGTTCTCGATCTTCATGACGACCAAGCTCGGGCTGACCAAGGCCGACGTCGGGCTGCTCTACGGCCTCAACGGCCTCTCGGTGCTGGTGCTGCAGGTGCCCGCGCTCGGGCTCATCCGGCGGCTCGGCATCCGCCACGTGCTGCCGTGGTCGTCGCTGCTCGATGCGCTCGGCTTTGCCGTGATCGGGCTCGCCGGCGGCTTCGGCGGCGGCGCGATCGCGATCCTGATGCTGACCGGTGCCGAGGTGCTGTTCGACCCGGCGCAGCAGGCGGCGATCGCCGAGGTCGCCGATCCGGCGCACCGCGGCCGCGCGTTCGGCATCGTGGGCTTCGCGTCGATGATCGGCATCGCATTCGCGCCGCTGTGCGGCGGCCTCCTGCTCGACGGCATCGGCGACCACCACCTCGCGATGTGGCTGACCATCGCCACGATCGGTGGCGGCCAGACCTTGTGCTTCCTCGCGTTTGTTCGCCGCCTCGCGCCGCTCCGCGCCTCCCGACCCGCGATCGCGGATGCGCGCCGCGATCCAGAGGTGTGAGCGGACCGAGCGCAGCCCGGGGCGACACGCCGGAGGCGCGGTCGGCCCGGAATGGCGGAGCGAGGGACGCTCGGAAGGGTATGAGAGCGGGCCACGCGAGGTTCAGGGCCGGCAAGAAGCGGCTTTGACCCCCCACTCCCGGTCCGCTGTAGTGAAGCTCACCGGCCGAGATCCCAGGGGTTGCAGTTTCATGGGCTTGAGTCGCGCCGAACCGCGTGCAGGAACGTTTGGATTTTGCTAACTAAGAGACATGCGTTTCGCGGCGCTCGCGCTGGCAGCCTGCCTGGGGGGCTGTTCTCTGACCGCTGGTAGCGGCAGCGAGTGCCATAGCGATTCGCAGTGCGGCGACGATGTCTGCGCACGAAGCGGCGAGTGCCTCGCGCGCAACAACATCCGCGAAGTCCTGGTGAAGTGGACGATCGACAGCGCCGCAGCCGACGCGGTCTCGTGCACCGAGCATCCGAACCTGTACATCCAGTTCGAGGGCACGGATTACGGCGATACGCTCCGCTTCGCGCCGGTGCCGTGCCGCGCGGGTCAGTTCAAGGTCGATCGCCTCCCCAAGCGCTACGTGCAAGTCGAGCTGGGGTTCGAGGGGTCTACCGGTGATGTGTCGTCGATCGACGCGTCCACGACCCAGGTACAGTTCGACCTGTTTCCTTGATCGTTGTCCTTGGCGTTGGCGTTGTCCTTGGCGTTGTCCTTGGCGTTCTGCCTGGCAGTTCTGCCTGGCAGTTCTGCCTGGCGGTTTCGCTGGGGGCCGGGTCGCAAGGGCGTAGCGCATTGGGTATGGTCGCGCCGTGGCGACCGCCTCCATGACGACCCCAGAATCCGTCCGCGTCGAACCCGATGACACCGGCGAGGTCGTGGAAACGACCGTCGAGGAGCTCGCGCCGCTGTACCGCCAGATGCTCGCGATTCGCCGCATGGAGGAGGCCGCGGCCAAGGCCTACTCGCAGGGCGGCAAGATCGGCGGCTTCTTGCACCTCATCATCGGCCAGGAGGCGGTGTGCGTCGGCGCGACCGCCGCGCTCAAGCCCGACGACTACGTTGTCGCGACGTACCGCGAGCACGGCCACGCGTACGCCAAGGGCGTGTCGGCGCGCTCGATCCTCGCCGAGCTGTACGGCAAGAAGACCGGGCTGGTGAAGGGCCTCGGCGGCTCGATGCACCTGTTCGACAAGAAGACCAACTTCCTCGGCGGCTACGGCATCGTCGGCGGCCACGTGCCGATCGGCGCGGGCGCCGCGTTCGCCTCGAAGTACCGCAACGACGGCCGGGTCACGCTGTGCTTCTTCGGCGAGGGCGCGTCGACGATCGGCGGATTCGCCGAGGGCGTTGCGCTCGCCGCGCTGTGGAAGCTGCCGGTGGTGCTCATCTGCGAGAACAACCAGTACTCGATGGGCACGCCGCTCTACCGCTCGCTCGCCGTCGAGGACGTCTCGCTGCGCGCGCTCGCCCATGGCATGGCGCGCGATCGGTTCGACGGCGACGACGTCGTCAAGGTCAAGCGGCGGATCGGCGAGGCGATCGAGCGCGCGCGCACCACGAGCGAGCCGACGCTGGTCGAGGTCGTGACCTACCGGTTCCGCGGGCACTCGATGAGCGACCCGGGCCTGTACCGGACCAAAGACGAGGTCGAAGAGTGGAAGCGGCGCGATCCGCTGAACCGCTCGCGTGCGCGGCTCGTCGAGCTCGGCATGCCCGAGGCCGACCTCGAGGCGCTCGAGGCCGACGTCAAGGCCGAGATCGAAGACGCAGTGAAGTTCGCCAAGGACTCGCCGGCGGCCGACGAGTACCTCCCGTACGTGATCAAGG
>DATIPJ010000087.1:0-5132 GCA_035472155.1 Kofleriaceae bacterium | reverse complement strand
CGGCACCGCCGACGACATGCTCACCGGGCCGCGCCTGGGTTACTACGCATTCGTCCAGCCGCTGCCCGACAAGCGCCACGCCTTGTTCATCGCGCTCAACGGCGAGGAGCTCACCGACTTCGAAGGCGGCATCGGCGGCCGGATCAGTCAGGAGCAGCTCGCGTGGCTGAGGCGCGTGCTCGCCTGCGTGAAACGACCCGAGCACGCACACGACCTGGTGTTCGTGCTCGCGCACCAGCCGCTCGGGCTGCTGTCGGTCGTGGGCTCCGAGACCAGGCCCGAGCTCAACGTCGAGGACGCACTGCGCGAGAGCCCCAATGTCGTGGGCTACTTCTACGGCCATCACCACAACCACGCGATCTGCGCCAACCGGCGCGTCGACGCCAGGGGCCAGCTCAAGACCTGCACGAAGTTCTGGGAGATCGAGACCGCGAGCCTGGTCGAGTTTCCACAGGAGGCGCGCATGGTCCGCATCAAGCAGGTCGGGCAGCAGCTCGCGTTCCTCGAGGTCTCGACGTTCGGCGAGCAGCTGGTCGAGCCCGACAGCCAGATGGCGCGCTACGTGAGCCTCGCCCGTCGCGGCGCCGAGCGCGATCACTGCGTGACCCACGAAGCGCGCTGCAGCGAGGACAAGCGGCCGTATCGCACCGATGGCAACTCGACGAGCGCCCGTCTGTTCTTCAAGCTGCCGTGAGCGGCTGCGGGCAGGGCGCAGGGCGCAGGAGCAGCGCTACCGGCGCGCGTAGTTCTGCAGCGAGGTCACGCGCAGGTCGCCGCGCTTGGCGACCGCGATCGCCTAGAGGGCGGCGCGCGCGCCGCGCAGCGTGGTCTGGTACGCGATGCCGTTCATCAGCGCGGCCCGCCGCAGCGACACCGAGTCCTGGATCGCCTCTGCCCCCTCGGTCGTGTTGATCACGAGCTGGATCTCGCGGTTGTCCATCGCGTCGACGCAGTGCGGTCGGCCCTCGAGCACCTTGTTCATCCCACGCACCTCGAGCCCCGCCTTCTTGAGATAGGCCGCGGTCCCGTGGGTCGCGACCAGCGCGAAGCCGAGGTGGATCAGCCGGCGCGCGATCTCCACGACGGCCGGCTTGTCGGCGTCGCGCACCGAGAGGAACGCGGTTCCGCTGGTCGGCACCCGCCCGCCCGAGGCGATCCAGCTCTTCATGAATGCGCGCGAGAAGTCGGTGTCGATGCCCATCACCTCGCCGGTCGAACGCATCTCGGGCCCGAGCAGCGTATCGACGCCCTCGAACTTGACGAACGGGAACACGACCTCTTTCACCGAGACGTGGCGCGGCTCGACCTCGACCGACGCGCCGAGGTCAGCGAGCGTGCGCCCGGCCATCACCTTGGCGGCGATCTTGGCGAGCGGCTTGCCGATGGCCTTGCTCACGAACGGCACGGTGCGCGATGCGCGCGGGTTGACCTCGAGCACGAACACCTCGCCGCCGTGGATCGCGAACTGGGTGTTCATGAGACCGATCACGCCGAGCTCGGTGGCGAGCATGCGGGCCTGGCGCTTGACCTCGTCGATCAGGTCGGCGGGGAGCGAGTAGGGCGGCAGCGCGCACGCCGAGTCGCCCGAGTGGATGCCGGCCTCCTCGATGTGCTCCATCACGCCGCCGACCACGACCGCGCCGGTCTGATCGGCGACGACATCCACGTCGAGCTCGACCGCATCGGCGAGGAACTCGTCGATCAGCAGCGGGAAGCCGACGGTGGCCGACTCGTCGCGCCCGCCGCCGCCGATCACGCGCGCGAAGTAGTCCTCGAGTCCGCGCGCGTCGTACACCCGCTCCATCGCGCGCCCGCCGAGCACGTAGCTCGGGCGCACCATGACGGGAAAGCCGATCTTCGCCGCGACCTGGCGCCCCTCGTCGAGGCTGCGCGCGATGCCCCAGCGCGGCGCGCGGAGGCCGAGCTTGGCCATCACGGCGCCGAACCGCTCGCGGTCCTCGGCGCGGTCGATCGCATCGGCGCTGGTGCCCAGGATCGGCACGCCGGCGTCAGACAGCGCGACCGCGAGCTTGAGCGGCGTCTGGCCGCCGAACTGCACGATCACGCCCCACGGCTTCTCGACGTCGCAGATCTCGAGGACGTCCTCGAGCGTGAGCGGCTCGAAGTACAGCCGGTCCGAGGTGTCGTAGTCGGTCGACACCGTCTCCGGGTTGCAGTTGACCATGATCGACTCGATGCCCTCCTCGCGGAGCGCCATCGCCGCGTGCACGCAGCAGTAGTCGAACTCGATGCCCTGGCCGATCCGGTTGGGCCCGCCGCCCAGGATGATGACCTTGCGCTTGTCGGACGGCCGCGCCTCGCACTCGTCCTCGTACGACGAGTACAGGTACGGCGTGAACGACTCGAACTCGGCGCCACAGGTATCGACCCGCTTGTAGACCGGCCGTACCCCGGCGGCGTGGCGTGCGGCGCGCACGGCGCCCTCGCGGGCCCCGGTCAGCGCGGCGATCCGCCGGTCGCTCATGCCCAGCCGCTTGAGCCAGCGCAGCTCGTCGGTCGCGCTCGCGATCTCGGCGAGCGGGCGGCCCGCGATCGAGACCTCGGCGGTCGCGATCGCATGGATGTGGTGGAGGAACCAGCTGTCGATGCGCGTCAGCTCGTGGGCGCGCTCGATCGTGAGGCCGAGCTGGAACCCGCGGCCGACCTGGAACAGACGGTCGGGCGACGGGATGCTGATCGCGCGCTCGATCGCGGCGAGGTCATCGCCCAGCGCGAGCATCGGCAGATCGAACCCGGCGCGCCCGGTCTCGAGCGACCGGATCGCCTTGCCCAGCGCCTCGCGGAACGTGCGGCCGATCGCCATCGCCTCGCCGACCGATTTCATCTGCGGCCCGAGCACCGGCGTCGCCGAGGGGAACTTCTCGAACGCGAACCGGGGCCACTTGACGACCACGTAGTCGATCGTCGGCTCGAACGACGCCGGCGTGACCCGGGTGATGTCGTTGCTGAGCTCGTCGAGCGTGTAGCCGAGCGCGAGCTTGGCGGCGATCTTTGCGATCGGGAACCCGGTCGCCTTCGACGCCAGCGCGCTCGACCGCGACACCCGCGGGTTCATCTCGATCACCAGCATCCGGCCGGTCCGGGGGTCGACCGCGAACTGCACGTTGCTGCCGCCGGTGGTCACGCCGATCTCGCGCATGATCGCGATCGAGGCGTCGCGCATGCGCTGGTACTCCTTGTCGGTCAACGTCATCGCCGGCGCGACGGTGATCGAGTCGCCGGTGTGCACCCCCATCGGATCGAGGTTCTCGATCGAGCAGACGATCACCGCGTTGTCCTTGGCGTCGCGCACGACCTCGAGCTCGTACTCCTTCCAGCCCAGCACGCTCTCCTCGATGAGGATCGAGTGCACCGGCGACTGGTCGAGCCCGAACTGCACCATGCGGTCGAATTCGCCGCGGTTGTACGCGATGCCGCCCCCCGAGCCGCCCATCGTGAACGACGGCCGCAGGATCGCCGGGAAGCCGATCTCGTCGACGCACGCGCGCGCCTCGGCGACCGAGTGCACCATGCGCGAGCGCGGGCACGATAGGCCGATCCGCGCCATCGCCTGCTTGAACAGCTCGCGGTCCTCGGCCATCTCGATCGTCGCCACCGTGGCGCCGAGCAGCTCGACCTTGTGCTTGGTGAGCAGGCCCGCCTTGCTCGCCGCCATCGCGAGGTTGAGCCCGGTCTGCCCGCCCAGCGTCGGCAGGATCGCGCTGACCTTCTCGGCGGCGAGCACCTTGTCGAGCACCTCGACGGTGAGCGGCTCGACGTAGGTCGCGTTCGCCAGCTCGGGATCGGTCATGATCGTCGCCGGATTCGAGTTGATCAGGACGACCCGAAGGCCCTCCTCGCGCAGCGCCTTGCATGCCTGCGTCCCCGAGTAGTCGAACTCGCAGGCCTGGCCGATCACGATCGGTCCCGACCCGATGATCAAGACCGACTCGAGATCCTTGCGCCTCGGCATCGGCGCACGTGTACCACACCGCCGACCCGTCGATCAGCCTATGCGCGAGCCGTCGCCGGCCGCAACCACGCGATCCCCGAGCACTTCGGCGCGGATCGCGGGGTTAAGCGTCGCACTGAGCACCGCGCGCCGCGGAACATGTTCCGAGGTGCCGCATCAGCGGCAAAAGTCCGGCGCGACAGTCGCCCCCAAAACCTTAACGCTCACACCGCTTTCGCCGAGCGTACGATCGCTTGCCATGAAGGCATGGACGAGGGGTGCAGTCGTCGTTGCGCTGGGATTCGTGGCTTGCCGGCCGTACACCACATTTCCGTCGACCAAAGTCGGGCTTCGGCTCACCACGCCCCAGCTCGTCAAGCAGTTCGGCCGCGACGCGAAGCAGGTCGATCGCCCGTTCCAGCTCCAGGAACAAGGCGTCAACGGCACCGGCGTGCTGATGGCGTTCTTCCAGGACGTCGAAGAACATGGCGGCGCCTACGTGAGCGACGTGTCGTACGCGCTGCAGCTGACCTACGACGGCAAGAACATCGAGTGCGTGTCGCGGATCCGCGTCGACGACGGCACGCCCGCGCCGCCCGAGGAGCAGGTCGCCACCGACGAGTGCAACGGCGAGCCGGAGTACACCACGACGGTCAAGCCGTGGCGGCCGCGCACGGTCGACGCCTCGGTGGTCGACCGCGAGATGAAGTGCGAGCAGCACGCGCAGCAGGTCGTCGAGGAGACGCCCAAGTACGAGAACGTCTACAACGCGGAGATCCGGCTCTACATCCCGCCGGGCCACATGGCCAAGAGCTACTCGCGGATCGTCCACTACGAGGAGTGCACCTACGAGCCCAACCGTCGCCAGGTGCACCGCTACGAGCACTTCGTGGCGGCGCGGTTCAACCCGCCCGACCTCGACCAGATCCGCAAGCGCTACGCCGACCTGCCGCTGGTGCAGGAGCCGCCGCTGTGCCACGTCATCCAGCTCGCCCCGGGCCAGGCCCCGCGCCAGCACGTCACGGCCAACGTCGCATCCGGTCCGCCGTTCCGGCCTGTGGTAGATCCACGAGGGGTCGAAGAGATATGCGACTGCTAGTGCGCCAGGCGCCACCATCCCGCGTTCCACGCGACGGTCGCAGCGCGCCGTGAGCGGACGCGGGGTCGCTGCGTCGGCCGC
>DATIPJ010000086.1:0-5967 GCA_035472155.1 Kofleriaceae bacterium | reverse complement strand
TCGGCGTGCAGGGCCCCTGGTACACCGTCGGCTACACCATGGCCGTCGCCGTCGAGCGCTGCTTCGGCCGCGCCGCGCTCGTCGCCGCGATGCGCCGGCCGTGGACCCTCCTCGGCCTCTACAACCGCGCGCGCGCCAGGTGCCCCGCGCGCACCGGCCCCGCCACCGCAACCTGGGACCCCGCTCTCGTCCAGACGCTCGACGCCTCCCCGCCGTGACCGGGCGAACGACCGCTGATGCCCTATGCTCCGGCGGTGCCGTACACCGCGCTGCTGCTCGATCTCGACCACACGCTGCTCGACTCCGACGCGTCCGAAGCCCACGCCTTCGATCATGCGCTCGCGAGCGCCGGCGTCGCCGACCCCGAGCGCTACCTGCCCGCCTATCAGGAGATCAACCTGGGGCTGTGGCGGCAGGTCGAGCGCGGCGAGCTCGCCCCCGAGCACCTGCGCGTCGTTCGCTTCGCGCGCCTCGTCGAGACGACCGGGTTCGCCGCATCACCCGCCGCCCTCGCCGATGCGTTCGCCTACGGCCTGGGCGCCTTCGGCGAGCTCTACCCCGGCGCGCGCGAGCTCCTCGATGCGCTCGCCGCCGCCCCCGGCATCTCGCTCGCCCTCGTCACCAACGGCATCTCCGACATCGTGCGCACGCGGCTGGCGCGCCTCGACCTCGGCCGCTACTTTCGCACGATCGCCATCTCCTCGGAGCTGGGCACCGCCAAGCCCGCCCCCGCGATCTTCGAGGCCGCCCTCGCCGGCCTCGGCTCGCCGCCCAGGCCCTCGGCCCTCATGGTCGGCGACAACCTCGCCTCCGACATCCAGGGCGGCCGCAACGCCGGCATCGCCACCTGCTGGTACAACCCCCACGGCCGAACCGGTGGCGCCGGCCTCGCCGATCACGAGATCGCCACCCATGACGCCCTCCTCGCCGTCATCGGCGCCTGACCGCCGGTGACCGTGCGGTTCAGAGGTGCCGGGTCTCGGTCGGGACGTTGAACCAGTCGTCGTCGCGGCCGTTCATGTAGCGGACCGGCGCGGCAGCGAGCGTGGCCGCAGGCAGGTCGTCGAGCGTCGACAGCATGACCGAGACGAATGCGCCGCCGATCTGCTCGACGTAGCCGCGCGTGTAGAGCCGAACGCCGCAATGCTTGCAGAAACCGTGATGGTTCTGGCTGTCCTCGCGAAAGCCGTACTCGCCAACCTGATCTGCGCCGGCCAGCAGCCGGAAGGCATCGGGCTTGATGCCGATCGACCAGTTGCGCACCTTCCAGCAGTAGCTGCAGTTGCACTTGCCGGTGCCCTGCGAGAGATCGAGGTCCGCCTCGAAGCGGACCGCGCCACAGTGACAGCTGCCTCGATAGGTCTGATTCGCCATGGCGAACACGTGCCACTTTTCAGCGGCCTCGCCAAGGTGGCTTCCGCGCAGGAATCCACACGGGACCCGCTCACAAACGCGCGGGGCTGTCTCTATACCTGTGAGCCCCCGCTGGACCGCTGAGCCTCGGCGGTCGATCGCGCGGCCGCGACAGGAGATCACATGTTCTGGTTCATCCACCATTTCGACGCTCACACGACGGTCATCCCCGCGTTGCCCCAGGTGCGCTACCGACGACTTTCGTCGTGCATTGCCGCGGCCCTCGCGTTCCTGCCGCTCATCGGATGAGCCGCCGCCGGGCGTCGTTCAGTCATCAAAGCTGAACGACAGATTGCTCCTCTGCCCGGGCGTCACATCGAGTGTCATCGTCTTGCGCGTCTGCTGGTCCGCGTCGACCATCTTGATCTCGTGCCGACCTTTGGTCAGCCGGAGATCGATCGGCGTCCGCCCCACCATCTTGCCGTCGAGATAGATCGACGTCCACGGCCTGGTGGTCAACGTCAGGCTCCCGGTTTCTCCGCTCGCGGATGCAGCTGCGGATGCCGATGCTGCCCCGAGCCGCGCGCCTCGCTTCTCCGGATCGAGATCGAGCACGACCCGGCTCGACTCGCCGATCTCGAAGTGGTTGGTCAGCGGATCGTACCCCGGCGCCTCGAGCCGAACCTCGTGCTTGCCGGGCGTGACGTTCGTCGTCACCGGCGTCTCGCCGAAGTACCTGCCATCGATGTACAGGCTGGACGCGACCGCCGACTTCACCGTGACCCGCGAGCGGCCATCGGCGACGTGCGGGGTGCCACCTTCGATCGCGCTGCGCTGCTGCGCATCCAGCACGGCGCGCGCGCCAAGTCTCGCCACCAGCTGCGCGCGTCCGAGCGCCGCATCCTGCGCCGCGATCCGATCGTACGCCGCGAGCACGCGCGTCTCGTCGGGGCTCGCCGCCGCGAGCGCCCGCCCCAGCTCCGCCTCTGCCTCGCGCTTGCGCCCCACCAGATATGCGCGCTGACTCGCCAGCTCCGCCGCCAGCGCGCGCAGCTTGGCCGCCTGCCCGGGTGCGATCGCCACCGTCGACGCGCCATCCAGCACCGCCTGATACGGCGCAAGCGGATCGCGCGCATCGCCCCTCGCCGCCGCCGATCCGCGCAACGTCGTCGGAGTCCCTGGCGTCGCCGGGGTCGCCGGAGTCGCTGGGGTCGCTGGGGTCCCTGGCGTCGCCGGAGTCGCTGGGGTCGCTGGGGTCGCCGGGGTCGCCGGAGTCGCCGGAGTCGCCGGAGTCGCCGGAGTCGCCGGCGTTCCCGCCATCAGCGTCCCGGGCGCCATCGTCTCCGGTACCGGCAACCCGGGCGTCATCGTTCCCGGCGTCGCGATTTCCGGCATGGACGCCTGCGCGCCATCGGCCGTGCCAGCTCCCACCCGCGAGCTCCCCACCTCTTCGCCTGTTTCGTCTCGATGCCCTCGCGGCAATGCCATCACGAGCAACGCTCCCGCGGTCACCGCGACGCCAAGCGCCACCGGTGCAAACAACCGCGGACGCGACGCGCGCTGCGCCACCGCTTCGAGCCGCTCCGACAGCTCGCGCGACGCCGACGGCCGCCGCTCCTCGAGCGCAGTCTTGATCTGCCCAGCCAGTCGATCGTCGTTCATGTCGCTGCTCCCATCTGTGCGCGCAGGCGCACGAGCGCCCGCTTCAAATGCGTCTTCACCGTCTCGCTCCCCACATCGAGGAGCCGCGCGATGTCATCGACCCCCAGGTCATGCCCGTACCGCAGCACCACGGCCGCCTTCTGCATCGCCGGCAGCCCCTCGAGCGCGCCCATCAGCCGCGCATGATCCGGATCGCCGGCCGGCGGTACCACCGCCTCCCCGCGCGCCCCCAGCAGCCGCGCGAACGCAGCCGCCACCCGCCGCCGCCGCAACATCCCGATGCACCCGTTCGTCAACACCCGATAGAACCACCCGTGCAGCGCCTGCGGATCGCGCAGCCGGTGGTACCCCGCCTGCGTCTTCTCGAGGGCATCCTGCACGGCGTCCTCTGCCTGCGCCCGGTCACCGAGCAGATCGAACGCGATCGCAAACCCGCCACGGCTCGCCTCGTCGACGAGTCGGCGCACCGCCGCATCCCGGTCTGCGTCGTCCAATGCGATGCTCGTGATCACAAGGATAGGACGCAGCGCCCCCCGATCCGGGGGACATCCCATAAAAACGCCAGGATCCCGGCTCAGTTGCTCGCTGCAGCGTCCCGGGGGCGCCGCCGCTCGGCGCCGCATCCGTGATGTACTGGGCGTCCTATCGAACAGGGAGTTCACATGCAGCTTCATCGCGGTCGACTGATCGATCATATTCAGTTGCGCTGTGCCGATCTCGCAGCCAGCCGCCGGTTCTACAGCGCGATCTTTGGCATCCTCGGCGTCCAGCTGGTCGAGCTGATGCCCACGCTGCTCGTCGCGGACGAGCTGTGCTTGTCGCCGGCCGATGGTCCGGTCTCGCGGATCCACCTCGCGTTTCAGACGCCCGGCCGCGACGACGTCGACCGGATCTACGCGGCGGGCCTCGCGGCCGGCGGGCGCGACAATGGCGGCCCCGGCGAGCGCCAGTACCACCCCGGCTACTACGCCGCCTTCATGCTCGACCCCGATGGCAACAACATCGAGGCCGTCTACCACGGGGCTGCCCGCCGCTCGGCGCCGTCCGTCGTCATCGACGTCCCGTGAGCCGCAGCGGATGGCTTCGGCGGCGGGCGGTGTAAGCTGCGGAGGTGTCTCTTGCACCTCGCTGGTTCCTCGACGCCCTCGCGGTGCCGCGGACCGAGCACCTTGCGCACCTCGATGGCACCGCGCTGCACTACGTCCGTTGGGGCCAGGGTGACAAGCCGGGGCTCGTCCTCGTGCATGGTGGCGCCGCCCACGCCGAGTGGTGGTCGTTTCTCGCGCCGCTCTTGACGCGGCACTACGATGTCGTCGCCCCCGATCTCAGCGGCCACGGGGAGAGCGACCGGCGCGACCATTATCCGCGCCGCGTGTGGGCCGACGAGGTACGCGCGGTCATCGCCCACGCGCAGTTCCCGGGCCCGCCCGTCGTCGTCGGCCACAGCATGGGCGGCCTGGTGAGCATCGTGGCCGCGTCGGTGTACGGCGACGAGCTCGCGGGCGCGGTCATCGTCGATGCGCCGGTCCGCCGCCCCGACCCGGAGAGCGAAGAGCGCCGCGTCGACCGCAGCCGCACGGGCGGCAAGGTCTACCCCACGCTCGACGAGGCGCTCGCGCGCTTCCGCCTCATTCCCGACCAGCCGTGCGAGAACCGGTTCATCATCGACCACATCGCGCGCGCGTCGCTCAAGCAGGTCGACAGCGGCTGGGCCTGGAAGTTCGACCCGCGGATCTTCCTCAAGGCATCGCTCGACAAGATGAGCGATTACCTCGCGAGCGCGCGCTGCCGCGTCGCGATGTTCCGCGGCGAGCACAGCGTGGTCGTGCCGCCCGACACCAGCGACTACATGTACGAGCTCCTTCAGCGCCGCGCGCCGCTCGTCGAGATCCCGGACGCGCACCACCACCTGATCCTCGACCAGCCGCTCGCCTTCATCGCCGCACTGCGAACCCTGCTCGCCGACTGGGAGCACTCGATCCCGAAACGCTGACCGCACTGCCAACAGGTGCCGCCGTTGCGAGCCGCCGCACTGGCGCGCTGCTAGCTTGAGCGCATGCCGGAGCCGAGCGGCCGGGACGTTTCACCGGAGCAGCGCGCGTCGCCGCCGCTCACGAGGGCGCCACGCGTCGCCGCGATCGTCCTGATCGCCCAGGCCGTCCTCCAGCGATGGACCGATCCCACGATCACCGTCACGATGCCGCAGCGCACGGCGATCTTCGTCGCGCTCGCAGCGCTGGGCGTGGCGCTGCTGGCGAGCCTGTCGATCATCGCGCTGCGTCTGCCCCGTCGCTGGGCGATCGCCGGCCTCCTCGCATGGACCGTGGGCTGGGTGGCGAGCACCTTCGATCTCGGCGCGCTGATCATGTGGTCGCTCGGCGGTCCGTTCCCCAAGGGGCCGCATCAGCTGCCGCTCGACCCCGAGCTCGTACAAATCCTGACGACGACGGGCGGCCTCGTGATCGGCGCCGCCCTCGTGACGTCGATCCGCGACGCGCGCTTCCGCCACTCTGCCTTCGTGCTGCTCGCCGGCTATGCCGCTTTCGGCGTCGTTGCCGCCCTCGCCGAGCACCGCATCGAGCTTGCGACCGACTTCCCCACGATCGTGTCGCTGCGCAAGAACCGCGACCTCGCCGACGCAGTCACCTCCCTCGCGCTGGCGGCGGTGCTCTGGCTCTACTGGCGCCGATCCACCGCATCTACCCGGCCGCGCGCGACGAGCTGGAACGACGGCACCTGATCGCCCGCTGCGCGAGGCGCCCTCATCCTCGTCGGTTTCGCTGACGTGCTCCGTCGGGGTCCGCTATATTCCGGTGATCCTCGAGCGCGGAGCGCACCTTTCCATGAAGTCATTGACCCTCGCCCTGGCCCTCGCGCTCGTCGCCGGCTGCAACAACATCCTCGGGTTCAAGGACCCGACGCTGGCCGACGCGGGCCGTGGCCGCGACGGCG
>DATIPJ010000085.1:0-2489 GCA_035472155.1 Kofleriaceae bacterium | reverse complement strand
GCCGATGGGCACGCGCGACCTCGGCAGCGATCGCGACCTGCGCGCCACCGTCGGGATCGAGCTGTCGTTCGGCCAGATGGGCGTGGGGTTCTCGGCGACCGGCCTGCGCGACGAGACCGGCAAGAACCACGCGCTCGGCGGGCAAACGATGGTGCGCGTGTCGGGGCTCGGGCCGGCGTCCGTGATCGGGCCGTCCGATCACATCGAGCGGGTCGAGCTGTCGGGGACGATCGGCGTGCGCGAGCTGACCGGGCTGGTCGCGCGGTTGCGGGCGATCGCACACGATCACACCGCGAAGGCGGTCGTCGTCACGTTCGACGGCGCGAGCGCCGGCTGGGCGACGCTGCAGGAGCTGCGCGACGAGCTGCTCGCGGTGCGCCGAGCCGGCAAGAAAGTGTTCGCGTACATGGTGTCGGGCACCGGCCGCGACTACTTCGTCGCGAGCGCCGCCGACAAGATCTACATCGATCCGGCGGGCGGCCTGCGGCTGGTCGGCATGGCCGGCACGACGATCTACTTCCGCGGCGTGTTCGACCAGCTCGGCGTGCTGCCGCAGTTCGAGAAGATCGCCGAGTACAAGAGCGCGCCCGAGCAGTTCACCGAGACCGGCCCGACGGCGATCGCCGCGCAGATGCGCAACGAGCTCTACGACTCGCTGTGGGATCGCTGGGTGTCGACGGTGGCCGAGGCGCGCCAGCTCAGCAAGGAGGCCGTGACGGCGCTGGTCGATGGCGGGCCGTACAGCGCGGGCGATCTGGCCGTCGATACCAAGCTGGTCGATGCGGTCGCGGGCCCCGACAGGGTCAGCCAGCTCGTGACCAGCGAGATCGGCGCGATCCTGCCGGTGACCAGCCCCGCGATCGAGCGGCCCGAGCGCTGGCAGCGCCCCGCGGTCGCGGTGATCTACGTCGACGGCGACATCACCGACGGCAAGTCGCGCGCCGTCCCGATGCTGGGCCAGACGCTCGCCGGTGGCGAGACGCTGATCGAGGCGCTGATCGCCGCGCGCAACGACCCGCGGATCGGCGCGATCGTGCTGCGCATCGATTCGCCCGGCGGCAGCGCTCTCGCCTCCGAGCTGATCTCGCGCGAGGTGTTCGCGACCCGCGGCGTGAAGCCGATCCTGTGCTCGATGAGCGACCTCGCAGCGTCGGGCGGTTACTTCGTCGCCGCCGGCTGCGATGCGATCTTCGCCGAGCCGATGACGATCACCGGCTCGATCGGCATCTTCTATGGCAAGTTCGACATCGGCGGCCTCGCGCACAAGCTCGGGATCACGACCGATACGTTCAAGCGCGGCAAGCGCGCCGACCTCGAGAGCATGTTCCGGCCGTACACCGACGACGAGCGCGCGGTGCTCAAGGACAAGCTGCGCTACATGTACGGCCGCTTCGTATCGGCGGTGGCCGAGGGCCGCGCCATCACCAAGGACGAGGTCGACGCGATCGGCCGCGGCCATGTGTGGAGCGGCACCCAGGCGCTGCCGATCAAGCTGGTCGACAAGTTCGGCGGCCTGGGCGACGTGCTCGACGAAGCCAAGCGGCGCATGGGCCTGTCCGGGTCGACCAAGATCCAGCTCGTCGAGCTGCCGGCGGTGCCGTCGACGCTGCTCGGCGAGCTCGGCAAGCTGTTCGGCGCCCAGGCCGAGGCCGCGCTGTCGCTGACAGACCTGCCGGTGATCCGCGATCTCTTGCGCGGCGTGCCGGCGTCGGTGCTGGTCGCTCCGGGCGTGCCGCACACGCGCCTGCCGTTCGACATCGTCTGGGAGTAGCCGACGGCGCGAGGTCAGCGCACGCCGACCACGGTGCCGTCGCCGCGCAAGGTCGCGACGGTGTGCGCCGCGCCCGGTGGGAACGCCAGCTCGTAGGTCGGCTCCTCGCCGCGCCGCGTGCGCTTGACCGCGCCGCTCGGGATCGTCCTCGGATACGTGACGGCGAACGCGCGCATCACCGCCGCCGGGATCTCGGGGAGCGCGAGGCTCTCGGCGACGCCGCGGATCTCTTCGCCGGCGACCTCCAGCTCGATCGTGTGCGGGCCGCGCGCGACCGTGACGTGGCTGGCGCTGCAGGCGACGATCATCGCCCCCGGCATCTCGCGCTCGACCCGCGACACGATCGCCGGTGCGCAGCCCGCCGCCGCGTGGGGCGCCGCGCTCGCGCTGCCGCTACCGCGCGCGAACGGCACATCGGGCACGATGCGCTCGTGAACATCGGACGGCCGCTTGTACGACCAGAAGCCGATGATGACGTTGATGACACCGATCAGCACCATCCCGCCGGTGACCGGGATCCAGTACCGGCGATGCTTGCGCGAGAATGGCCGCGCGCGATCCTTGGCCACGCCGTCGTCTAGCACGACTCGCGTGCCGCGAGCGCGACATCCCCCCCCACCGTCCGTTGCCGGCGCCTCGCGACCAACCAGTCGCCCACGAGGCAGCGCTGTTGGCAGACCACGCCCTTGGCGCCCCCTGCACCCACGCCCTTGCGCCC
>DATIPJ010000084.1:0-6539 GCA_035472155.1 Kofleriaceae bacterium | reverse complement strand
CCGCATCGTGCGCATCACCGCGAGCTTGCTGGCTTTATGCGCCGCGGCACGCGTCCTGGCGCAGGCAATGGTCGGCCAGGACCAGGGCGAGCATGGCCTCGACGATCGGCACCGCGCGCGGCAGCACGCACGGATCGTGGCGGCCCTTGGGCTCGAGCACCGCCGGATTGCCCTCGGCGTCGACGGTGTCCTGCGCCTGCATGATCGTCGCGGTCGGCTTGAACGCGATGCGCACCGTCACCGGCTCGCCGTTCGAGATGCCGCCCTGGATGCCGCCCGAGCGATTCGTTCGCGTGCCGATCCCACCGTCGTCGCGCCGGTAGAAGAGATCGTTGTGCTGGCTGCCGGTGAGCCGCGTGCCCGCGAAGCCCGAGCCGATCTCGACGCCCTTGACCGCGGGGATCGACATCATCGCCTTGGCGAGATCGGCGTCGAGCTTGTCGAACACCGGCTCGCCCCAGCCCGCTGGAACGCCGCGCGCGATCGCGCGGATCACGCCGCCGACCGAGTCGCCCGCCTTGCGCGCTTGCTCGACGCGCTCGATCATCGCCGCCGCGGCGCGCGCGTCGGGGCAGCGGATGTCGTTGGCGTCGACCTCGGCGCGCGCGACCTCGCGATCGTCGACCTCGGCCGCGATCCCCGCGACCTCGTCGACCCACGCGACGATCGACACGCCGCGCGCGGCGAGCAGCTGCTGCGCGATCGCACCGGCGGCGACCCGGCCCGCGGTCTCTCGCGCGCTCGCGCGTCCGCCGCCGGCCACGGCACGGATCCCATATTTTGCGTCGTACGTGTAATCGGCGTGGCTCGGTCGATACGCGCGAGCGATTTCTTCGTAGTCCTTTCCGCGCGTGTCGTGGTTGTGGATCACCATCGCGATCGGCGTGCCGAGCGTGACGCTGTCGAGCACGCCCGAGAGGATCTCGACCTTGTCGGTCTCCTTGCGCTGGCTGACCAGCCGGCTCTGGCCTGGCCGCCTGCGGTCGAGCTCGGCCTGGATCTGCGCGAGATCGAGCGCAAGGCGCGGCGGGCAGCCATCGATCACGACACCGAGCGCCGGTCCGTGTGATTCACCGAACGTCGTGATCCGGAACAGCGTGCCGAAGCTCGAGCCCATCGCGCGCAGCATACGATGCACGGCCGGAGCGGGAGATGTTGTGGCAATGTGGGTTTGCCGCGGGGGGCCGTTTAGAGGTACCCTCGGTACGCTGATGGTCGACCCGGATCGCCGGCCCACGGCTCAAGAAATCGAGGAGCTGATCGATCTCGTGCGTCGCGACCCTGCGTCGCCCGCGTTCATCGATCTCGGCGAGGCCTATCTTGCGCTGGGGCGCCCGCGCGACGCCCTGGGCGTGGGCAACGTGGGGCTCGATGCAGCTCCCGGGAACCTCGAAGGCCGCGTCATGCTGGCCCGGGCGTACGCCGCGCTCCATCAATGGAAGGAAGCGCAGGGCGAGCTGCTCCGGGTCGTGAAGGTCGATCGGGCCAACCGCCAGGGCTTCGCGCTGCTCGGCGAAGTCCTGTTGCGCCGCCAGGACTTCGAGCGCGCCGTGCCGGTGCTGCAGCACGCCCAGAACCTCGATCCGACGAGCCCTCAGATCCTGTCGATGCTCAAGCGTGCGCGCGCCGGCCAGCCGCTCGAGCCACCGCCGCCGCTGCCCGTTCCGGTGCCGCCGCGCGGCGCGTCCGACAACGGCGATGCGTTCCGCGGTCGCCGCCGCGCCGGCCCGAGCCCCGCGCCTCGCTCGCGTCCGCCGATGCCGCCGCCCGCGCCGATGCTGCCGCCGACGCCGATGGCCGCGCCGATGCACCTCGGCGGCGAGCCGATGCATGACTGGCGCAACGAGCCGGCGACCGAGCACGCACCGCCGCCGAGCTTCGCCGACGCATCCGCCGGGATCGCTTCGCCGCCTGCGCCTCCACCCGCGCCCACCCACGCCGGTGCCTGGCCCGCCGCGCCCGCCGGGGGCTCGTCGCCCGCCGGGTCGCCCGCGTGGCACTCGCCATCGCCGTCCCCGCCGGTGCCCACGCCGCCGCCGCTCGCTGCCCCGGCCGGGCCGTCGCGAACGCCCAAGCACATGGCGCCGCCGCCGGCGAGCGTCGAGGGCGTACGGCCGCGCATCGTGCAGTCGTCCAAGCCGCAGAATGCGGCGGCCGCGTCGCTGCGGCAGTCGGCCGCCGTCGGCGAGACCTACCTCAACGATCTGCTCACCGGCGGGCTGCTCGACGTCGCCGGCGTGCGCGTCCCCGATGCCGACTTCGATCTCAGGCCCGATCGGCGCTGGGGCCGGTCGACGCGGCGCGCGTTCATCTTTCTGTTCGTCGTGCTGGTGCTCGGCATCGGCGGCGGCGGCACCTGGTACTGGTGGACCGAGAAGCAGAAGGCCGAGGCGGTCGCGCGGCTGCAGAAGGAATCGCAGCTCGCGATCCCCCTGGGCGATTACCAGGGCTTCGAGGGCTGCCTCAAGAAGCTCGGCGAGGCGCTCGAGAAGGACAAGACCAGCCTCATCACGTACGGCTACTTCGCCGAGTGCGCGGGGCTCGAGTCGCTGCTCTACGGCACCGACGCCGACCGCGTCGACGGCTCGCTCAAGGTCGCCAACCAGATCAAGCCCGATGAGCCCGGCGCGCGCGAGGTGCTGATCGGCAAGTCGGCGCTGGAGCTATCGCGGCTCGGCGTCGGCGATGGCACGCAGTCGGCGGTCGCGCAGGTCGCCAAGTCGACGCTCGCCGAGGTGCGCAAGTCGCTCGACGCGTTCGCCGCCAAGCACGACAAGGACAAGTGGGTCGCGTGGCTGCGCGGGCGCGCGATGCTCGCCGGCGGCGAGCGCCAGGGCGGCCGCGCGATGATCAAGTCCGCGGCCGATGGCGACGATGGCCTGCTGGTCGCGATGATCGACAGCGCCGACCTCCTGGTCGATGACGGCCAGCTCGACGAGGCGATGGCGCTCTACGACAAGGCCGCCGCCAAGGCCAAGGACCACCCGCTCGTCGTCGTCGGTCGCTCGCTCGGCCGCGCCGAGGCCTCGGTGCAGAACGAGGAGACGATCGGCGAGCTCAGCGTCAAGCTCGCCAAGGAGCTGCCGTCGCGGCTGAGCTCGTATCGCCACCTCGCGGTCGCGCTCGCCAACCTCGGCATCGAGTCGTACCCGAGCGCCAAGGCGTCGCTCAACAGCGCCGTGGCGCAGCACCCACCCAACGAGCCCCGGTTCTGGGCGCGCGTCGCATGGGCACACTACGCCCGCGGCGATCTCGCCAACGCATCGGCGGCGCGCGCTCGCATCGTGTGGTTCGGTCAGGGCAAGGCCGAGGACGATCCGAGCGTGAAGCTGGTCGACGCCGCCCTCTCGCTGGCGTCCGGGCTGCCCGAGAAGGCGCTCGACGTCGCCGCGAAGCTCCAGGGCGTGCGGCCGCAGCTCCTGCGCGCATACGCGTACCTCGATCTCGGCAAACCCAAGGACGCGCTCAAGGAAGCCAGCGATGTCTTGAAGAGAGCGCCCGAGAACGTCGAGGCGCAGATCCTGCTCCAGCAGGCCCGCATGGTCGGCTCCGAGGGCAAGGAGCGCACCGAGGCGACCGATGCGCTCGAGAAGCTCGCGCGCAAGGTCAAGAGCAAGATCGGCCGCCACGCGCTCGGCATTGCGCACAAGACCAACGGCAACCTCAAGGAAGCCCAGACCCAGCTCGAGCAGGCCACGCAGGACATCTCCGACGAGTCGCCGAACCCGCTGGTCTACCGCACGCGCACGGCGCTCGCCGAGATCCTGCTCGACAACGGCGACATCGCCGGCGCGGGCAAGCAGCTCGACGAGGCGCTCAAGGTCAACTCGGGGTACTTCCCGACCCGCGCGCTGCAGGCCAAGGTCGTGCTGCGCAACGGTGAGCCCGAGCGCGCGCTCGACATGCTCAAGCCCGTGTTCGACGAGATCGGCGTGGTGCCGCCCGCGCTGCGCCTGCTCTACGCCGAGGCGCGCGGCACGCAGAAGAAGGCGACCGCCGCCGACAAGGAGAGCGCGGTCGCGGTGCTCAAGGACATTCGCGATCAGGTCCCTGCACCCGAGCTGTCGCGCGTGGCCGCTGCGATCGATCCGAAGCTGCCGCGCGAGCTCGGGCTCCCCGAGCCGCCCGCGGCCGAAGCGCCGAAGTCGCAGGGCGATCGCCGCCGCCGTCGCTGAGCGCGTCGCGGCTCACGCGCCGACGCCGCTTCGCGGAAAACAACGACCGGCCGGTAGGCCCACTCCGACGGCAAGGTGTGTCTAGCACTCCGACTTACGCAATCTGATGCGTATCGTTTACTACCGCGGTAGCAAGCGCAGTTATTTGTGCGCACTACACACTTGTCGGCGATCGCGGGCACGTGCTGGTGTCGCGACGGGAGGACCCCGATGAGAAACGTTTGCCAGTCCGCGTGTGTCTTGCTGCTGCTCCTGTCCGCATGCAACTCGATCGGAGGCGAGCCTGACTCCGATCAGGATCGCGGGCACACCATCGCGCTCGGCTCCCAGGTCATCGACACACGGGCCACCGTCGATCCCACGACGTCGTCGGCCGGCGACGGCTATCAGCTGGTGAAGTTTCCCGGCCCGGTCACCGCCGAACAGCTCACCGAGCTCGAATCGCACGCGCGCGTCTACACCTATCTCCCGCATGACACGTTCCTCGTCCGCCCGCTCGCCTCGACAAACCGTATCCGCGCTGGCACGCAGGTCGGCGCGTCGTGGACCGGCGTCTACCGGCCCGAATTCAAGATCGCGCGCAACGTCGGCGATCTCGCGGCGTTCTCATCCGACCAGACGCACACCGTGATGGCCACGGTCTACCCCGACGCCGATCTGTCGACCGTCGTCGACGCCGCGACCCGGGTGCCCGGCGCGACCGTGGTCGGCGCCGATCGCACGGCCAAGTTCTCGCGCATCCGCCTGCGCATCGACGGGGCCTCGCTGGTCGACGCCGCGGCCGCGCTCGCCGACATGCCCGACGTGTTCTGGGTCGACGTCGAGGGCCATCGCCAGCTGCTCAACGACACCACGATCTGGGTCGGCCAATCCGGCCTCAACGCCAACATGTCGACGCCCGTGTTCGCGCACGGCATCCACGGCGAGGGCCAGGTCGTCGGCTATGTCGACACCGGCATCGATCCCGACATGTGCTACTTCCGCGACACCGCGCGCGGCCTGCCGCCGACCAACGCGTGCAACAACGGCACGGTCGTCGACGCCGCGCAGCGCAAGGTGCTCGCGGTCGACTTCTTGACCTCGACCGAGTGCGCGGGCGGCATCGCCAACACCGAGTGGGACACCCAGGGCCACGGCTCGCACGTCGGCGGCACGATCGCCGGCGACAACTTCGCCAACCCGATCGCCCACGACGCTGGCGACGGCATGGCGCCGGGCGCCAAGCTCGTCGTGCAGGACGCCGGCTTCAGCACCGACAACTGCGGTGACCTCCCCGGCATCGGCTGCCCGGTCGTCGACCTGACGCCGATCTTCCAGCAGGCGTACACCCAGGGCGCGCGCATCCACACCAACTCGTGGGGCGACAACGAGAACGCCGCCGTGCAGAACAACTACACCGCCGCGTCGGCCGACGTCGACGACTTCATGTTCACGCACCCCGACATGCTGATCCTGTTCGCGGCCGGCAACTCGGGCCCGGGCACCGGCACGGTCGGCAGCCCGTCGACCAACAAGAACGGCATCTCGGTCGGCGCCACGCAGCGCGCCACCGCGGCCAACTCGATGGCGAGCTTCTCGAGCTGCGGCCCGACGACCGACAACCGCATCAAGCCCGATCTCACGATGCCCGGGCAGAACATCGTGTCGGCGCGCAATGACACCAACGCGGCGTCGAACAACTGCGCGACCACCACGATGAGCGGCACGAGCATGGCGAGCCCGGCCGCGGCCGGCATGGCGGCGCTCGTTCGCCAGTTCTACACCGATGGCTTCTACCCGACCGGCGCGGCGGTCACCGCGAACCGCTTCAACCCGACCGCGGCGCTGGTCAAGGCGACGATGCTCAACTCGACCGCCGTCATGACCGGCACCGGCACCGGCCCGGTCCCCAACAACTGCCAGGGCTGGGGCCGCGTGCTGCTCGACGACGCGCTGTTCTTCACCGGCGACGCGCGTACGCTGTTCGTCGCCGATGATCCGGGCTTTGCGCGAGGCGCCGCGGGCACGACCAAGACGTTCTCGGTCAACGTCGCCGCCGGTCAGCGGCTGCGCGTGACGCTGGCGTGGACCGACTTCCCGTCGACCCCCGCCGCGAGCGTCAACCTCAACAACGACCTCGACCTCACCGTCTCGGGCCCGTCGGGGACGTTCCTGGGCAACGTGTTCTCGAACAGCCAGTCGACCACCGGCGGCACCGCCGACCGGCGCAACAACGTCGAGCAGGTCACGCTGAACACGCCCGCCGCGGGCACCTACACGATCACCGTGCGCGCGTTCAACGTGCCGAGCTCGGCGCAGCCGTTCGCGCTCGTGGTGTCGGGCGGCGTGAGCGTCGCCGGCGGCAACCGCGCGCCGGTCGCCAAC
>DATIPJ010000083.1:0-9205 GCA_035472155.1 Kofleriaceae bacterium | reverse complement strand
CCTCGGCGAGCAGCGTGTAGATCGACTGCGCCAGCTCCTCGCGCAGATCATGGGTCATCCGCGCCGAGCCGGTCACGTCGCTCAGCACGGAGGTCGCCTTCACGAAGCCGCGGAGGAAGTTGATCTTGGTCAGCAGGTACGTACGTGACTGTGTCGCCTTGAGCGGCAGTGCGAGGTCGCCCGACAGGCCGTCGATCGTGCACAGGTGCTCGATCAGGGTGGCCTCGTTGCGGACCTCGCCGCCCAGCGCCGTCGGGCTGCGCAGCGGGCGCTGACGATCGAGCAGGTCCGAGGTCTGCTTGAGCTCGGCGATCAGGCCCTGGAGCACGAGAGCGTCCGAGGCCGAGTGCGCTGCCACCGCGGTCATCGCTGCCTCGACCAGCTCGGTCTCGTGCCGGTCGAGAACACTCACACCCAATGCCTGCACAGCTTGGGCTGACAACGACATGCCCGAGGAACCTAGCACGGTCGACGACGGGGACACTCCCGACCCCGGCGTGGCCAGGGCGGTGGCCGTCGTGAGCACGGGGGGCTCTGTGGGAGTTCGACCGGGATACGACACGATAGTTACCTGGCTCGGGTCGAGCCCCTGCCGGGTAGCAGAGGCGAGCGGACAGCGTCAATCGGCATTGTTCTCAAGGCCGCTCGCGCGCCGACGTACCACGAACCGGATCCCCAATGCCACAAGGCCTAGCACGAGGATCGCGCCGATGAGTAGGTCAACTCGCTTGAGGGTGTTGGAGAACGTCTTCCAGTTGGCGCCGACGTAGTAGCCGAGGAGGATCAGTACGCCTCCCCAGATCGTGGAGCCGAGAAAGGTCTGCAAGAAGAATCCGCGGAGCGGCATCCGAGCAATCCCCGCTGGAACGGAGATCACGTGGCGGATCACAGGAAGGAACCTTGCGATCAAAATCGTAGCCTTGCCGTGTCTGGCAAAGAAGGTCTCGGTCTTCTCGATGTCGTGCCGGCGGACCAAGAAGTACTTGCCGTATCTCTCCAGGAAGGGCTTTCCGCCGACGACGCCGATCCAGTAGCACAACCCCGAGCCGAGGAGTGCTCCGACGCTGTTGATGACCAGGATCACAGGTAGCGAAAACTTACCCTGCGACGCCATGAAGCCTGCGAACGGCATCACCAGCTCCGAGGGGATGGGCACCAGCGTACTCTCGAGAACGATGAGGATGAACACGACCGGGTAGCCGCCGGCGGCGATGACATCCTGGATCCACTGGGCAACCGACTCGAGCACGGGCTGCTTTTACACCGAGAGGAACGAGAAGTAACGCTCGGGGAAGTCATTGAACACCATCATCGCTCCGCATTCGGCACAAACTATCGCCGGGGGCTCGAGCCGGGCCAGGCCCTGGGCATGGGTGACTGCATCTATCAGGAGAGAGGCCTCCTGCCCGCAGGCGTCGCAGGCGTAGGGGGCGAAAAATGAGACCACCCGGGCGTGGCCGCGCGCGGTGGTGATCATGTTCATCTGCTGGATCAGGGGTTCCGCGACCCGGTGGAGCTCGACGGTCACACCGGCGCGCTGGGCGGCGTTTTGCAAGCGGATCCAGTTCCGCAGCCCGAGCGAGTTGATGAACGTGATGCCGCCGAGGTCGAGCACCAGGCGGCGGTGGCGGGCGTAGGGCAAGAGCTCCAGGAGGGTGCAGGTGTCGTCGATCGCGCCTGCGAGCACGAGGACGTCACCGTGCTGTACCACCGAGATCCCGGGCGGCATGGTCATGGCTAGCTGCGTTCGACGAACACGTTGTAGGACGATGCGGGGACGCGGTCCCCCGGAGGAAACCTGACCTCGATCAGGGCGATGACCTCGGTCCGGCGCCCTGGTGCCAGATTGAACACCAGGTGGTCGCAGGAGCGGTAGGCGAGCGCGATGCCCATGCCGGCGCCACCGCCGGCGTCCTTCACGCTGCTGGTGACCAGCGCCCGCAGGATGGTCTCGCGCGACAGGCTGCCGAACTCGTCGGCGACCTCGACCGCGAGGTAGCGTCCGTCGCAGCCCCAGCGCAGGGCGACCCGGTGGCGGCCGTCGAGCGAGAGGTCGCCGTGACGCGCGAGCTCGGCGCGGTAGCGGTGGCCGGCGTCGTCGACCGGCGCGTTGTGGACGGCGTTCGAGAGCAGCTCGTCGGTGACCAGCATCGCCATCGAGGCGATCCGCTCGCTCTGGCCGCGCTCGCGCACCTGCTCGCCGAGCTCGCTCACGATGTACGAGCGCTGGCTGGCCCGGGTCAGGGTGGTGGTGTGGAGCTCGGTCCCCCACAGGAGGTACTTCTCGGCGCCGAACAGATCGCCGCGGATCAGCTTCTGCGCGGTGATCGTGAGCTGCTCGCCCAGGACCGGCATGGGGTGGACCAGGAGATTGGTCACCGCGCCGAGCCGCAGGATCCGGGCGACCTGGGCGCGATGGTCGGCGTCGAGCAACGCGACGCAGGCCTCGGTGCCCTGGGTCCGGGCGTGTGCGAGGAACTCGTCGATGCCCGGCAACGACATCGCACCCGCGTCGACCACGACGAGGAGCGGCGCGAGCTGCGCGATCAGAAAGCTGGCGCGCTCGAGGTCGGGGGCGACCTCGACGACATGTCCGCTGCCGCCCAGGATGCGCTGAACGGTGCGCTGGGTCTTGCGATCCGGATGAACGACAAGGATCGACGGCCTCAACGCGGGCAGCCTACCATCGGGTCGCCCCGGCCCGGCGCGCGTACCCTTGGCAGCCGCTGATAGGACGGCGAGCGCTACCTCGGCAGGCGCTGATAGGCCGCCCCGAGCACCCGGCCCAGGCGCTCCAGATCGTAGCCGGCGTTGGTCTGGTCCCCGGCGGCGTCTCCGACGGCGATGACGTAGGCGACGCGGGCGTCGACCTCGATCGGGACGGCCGCGAACGCCTGGGGACTGCCCAGCGTGCGCGCCAGGCGGTCCTGGATGGTCCCGGCCGGCGGGGTGGTCGCGAGCCGGCGGGTGTCGTGGGCGGCCTGGATGATCGACGGCGCGCTGAGCGGCACCGTGATCGCGTGGATGACCTCGTCGGTGAGCTGGTTGCCGTAGCCCCGGAAGCCGAGCGCGGCGCCCTCGTGGATCGTGAACAGCACCGCGTGGTGGAAGCGGCCGGCGAGGTAGCGCATCGCCAGCTCGGTGGCGTCGTCGAGGGCGCTCGTGCGGTCGAGGGCGGCGATCGTCGCGTCGAGGGTCGGCATCACCATCGCGAGGGCGTGGGTCGCGCCGGTGCGCGCGGACGGGCTGGGCGACCCCGCAGCGGACGGATAGGGCGAGGTCGTGGTGCGCGGTGGATTGGGCCCGGTGGCCGCGCGGGGCGGGGACTGGGGGGCCGCCATGGTCGCGCGCCCGAGCGGAGGCTGCGGGGCGATCGTGCCGCGGCTGAGCGGCGGATAGGGCGTGGTGGTGGTGCGCGGCAGCAGCGCGGCCTGCTGGCCGCTCTGGCTCGGATCCTTGGTGACGCGCACGTCGTCGAGCTCGACCAGGGTCATCGAGCCGAGGTCGCCGATATCGGCGATGATCGGGATGTGGCGGGTCCGCAGGTCGACCTCGACCTCATCGCCGACCGGCGCATCGGGGGCGGGCGCGGCAGCGGCGGGCGCGGCGGCGGGCGCCGGGGCGGGGGCGGCCGCAGGGTCGTCGTGCACGGTCGGGATGATGCGGGTCGAGAGATCGACCTCGAAGCTGACCTCGGGGGCACGGATCGGGCTGGCCACGCCTTCGTAGACGAGCTTGAGCAGCTGCTCGAGCTGCGCGGCGGGAGCCACGGCGATGACGACCGCGCTACCGACCGCCTGGGAGAGGATCCCCTTCAGCTCGGGGCGCGGGTCGCGGACGCAGACGATGAGCTCCTGGTTGCGGGTCCGCCCGATCGGCAGCGCGAAGCAGGCGCGCGCGAGCGCGGCGGGCAGCAGGCGCGCGAGCGCGGCGTCGCGATGCTCGAGGTGCTTTTGCAGGACTCCTGCGACGTTGTGCTGATTTGCGAGCGCGCGGGCGGCGTTGTCGGGATCGAGCAGGCCGCGCGCGATCAAGAGCGAGCAGATCCGCTTCCCGGTGTGACGCTGCTCGGCGAGCGCGCGCGCCAAGGCGTCCGGTGCGACCCACCGTTGCTCGACCAAGATCTGACCGACCTGCATCACGAAGACACGGCGCATCACACTGCGCCGACTCGCTGGATTCTGCCAGGGCTGGTGCTCGCTCGGCAAACCGTGGCTGGCAATTGCTGACTCGCGCGCGCGTCGGCGGAGCGTGTGCGGCGGATTCTCTCAGATCGACGGCTCGAGCAGCGACTCCTGGGTAGAAAATTGCAAAATGCGGCGGTCCTCGACGCGGGAGCGCATCGTGGGCAGGGTTTTCCCTACGCGCGCGTAGGTTGGACTATGGTGTCCAGCGTGGGCGTGACGCAACTACCTGCGTTCGTCGCAGAGCGCCGCGCAGGGCTCCTCGACCTCTGGGCCGTCTACGAGCAGCAGATCGAGCGCCATCCGGAAACCGCGGTCGAGGTCGCGATGCGCCAGCCGGAGTTCGCGCCGGTCGCGCGGTCGCAGACCGCGGAGCAAGTCGTCGAGCAGGCGCGGCGGTCGCGCGCGGCGCTGCGAGCGGCGTTCGTCGACGACGACTGGGGGCCGTACGTCGAGCAGATGCGGCTGCTCGGCGCGCGCTGCGTGGCGGTCGGCGTCGGCGCCGCGGCGTGGTCCTCGGTGAGCCGGGTGTTCCAGCACCAGCTGTACCCGGCGCTCGTCGAGGCTTACGGGGCGAGCCCGGCGCGGCTCGGCGCGGCGATCGAGGCGACCATCGACTTCCTCGACTTTTCGCTCGGGCTGGTCTCCGAGCAATACGTCGACGCGCGCCAGCGCAACCACATCGCCGAGCGGCGCGACCTCGAGGACCGGTTCCGCGCGCTCGCCGGCGCGACCCCCGATGCGATCATCACCGCGGATCACCGCGGCACGATCACCTACGCCAACCACGCGAGCGAGGCGCTGTTCGGCCGGTCGGCGACCGAGCTGCTGGGCAAGCCGCTCACGATCCTGATGCCGGAGCGCTATCGCGACGCCCACCGCGACGGGCTGGCGCGCTACACGGCGACCCGCCAGGGCCGCGTGCTGGGCAAGACGCTCGAGATGCCCGCGCTGCGCGCCGACGGCACCGAGCTGGCGATCGAGCTGTCGATCGCGACGTGGGACGCGCGCGGCGAGCCGTCGTTCGCTGCGATCATCCGCGACATCTCGCAGCGCAAGCAGATCGAGGTCACGCTCGAGGAGCGCTCGCAGCAGCTCGAGGACGCCAACCGCGAGCTCGAGGCGTTCAGCTACTCGGTCGCGCACGACCTGCGGGCGCCACTGCGCGCGATGAGCGGGTTCTCCAAGATCCTGCAGGAGGAGCACGCGGCGCGAATCGACGACGAGGTCCTCGGCTACATCGCCAAGATCCAGAGCAACGTACGGCGGATGTCCGCGCTGATCGATGCGCTGCTCGGGCTGTCGCGGCTGTCCCGCGGCGAGCTCAACCGCACCAAGGTCGACCTCAGCCGGCTCGCGCGCTCGGTGCTCGCCCAGCTCGCCACCGCCGAGCCGCAGCGCAGCGTCGAGGTGCACGTCGACGACGCCCTGGTCGCGTTCGCCGACGTGCGGCTGGTGCGCACGCTGCTCGAGAACCTGCTCGGCAATGCGTGGAAGTTCACCGGCAAGACCGCGGCGCCGCACATCGAGCTCGGCGCGACCGACGAGCGCACCTTCTTCGTCCGCGACAACGGCGCGGGCTTCGATCTCGCGCAGGCCGGCAAGCTGTTCTCACCGTTCGAGCGCTTGCACACCGCCGACGAGTTCCCGGGCACCGGGATCGGCCTCGCGACGGTTCAGCGCATCGTGCATCGCCACGGCGGCAAGATCTGGGTGCTCGCCAGGGTCAACGCCGGGGCGACCTTCTTCTTCACGCTGGCGCCGGATCAGAACTCGTAGCCCAGCGCAGCGCTGGCTTCCCAGGTGTGCATCGGCGCGAAGTCGCTGCTGGTCGGCGCGATGGTCGTCGTCGGCACCGAACCCTTGAGCACCAGGTTCTGATCGGTGGCCGCGCGGAAGGTACCGCGCAGGTCGAGCACGAAGCCCGCCATCCGGTAGGCCAGGCCGGCGCCCATCGGGAACTCGAGCAGGTTGTCGTGGTCGTTCATGCCGCTGTCGGACAGCGTCACGTTTGCGCTGGTGACGTCGTAGCGCTGCCAGCCCACGCCGCCGAACACGTAGGGCGTCCACATGAAGTGCGGCAGCAGGTTGTAGCGCAGTGCCGCCTCGGCGGTGGTGCCGATCAGCGTGCCGTTCTGCGCCGGCAGGCCCTTGAGGTTGGTCGCGGTGCCGGTGTATCCGAGCTCGAGGGCGAGCGGGACATGCGAGCCGAGCGTGAGGCGGAAGTCCCACAGGCCTCCGACGTTCGACGTGGTGTTGCGCATCGTGCGATCGGTGAAGCCGACGACGCCGCCGCCGATGATCGCGCTGACGCCGATCCGCGAGCGCATCAGATCGTCGGACCACGCGTAGCTGTAGCGGGCGTCGTAGTCGGGGTCGCTGGTGGTATCGATGACGACCGGCGTGGTCACGGGCGGAGGCGTGGCCGGGGTCGCGATCGGCGCCGGCTCGACCGGGGCGGGCGCGGTCGAATCGGGAGTCACGGGCGGGTTATTGTCAATCGGCGGGGTCGCCGGAGTGGCATTCCGGTCCGGAGGCAGTGGGGGTGTCGGATTGGCATTCGGATCGGGAGGCGGATTGGAATTCGGTGGATCCGCGAGTGCCACGCCGTGCGCCAGCGCGAACGTTGTGCAGGCCGTGAGCAGTACCTTGGTCGTCGGTCGCATGTCGTCTCCTTGACTTGGTTGACCCAGGTTGCGGATGAGCATCGTGCATGCCACCGACGAGCGGACCATCGTGCACCGCGCGTCGAGGCTCGCCCTCGCCGCAGCCCAGCCAGGCACGGCGGCGCCGGCGGTGTGCGAGAACTTTCGATCACCGAGCGGTGCGCCCGCGCGCACGCCGCACGGCATTCGTGCCAGGGCGCCGCATGGCCGATGGCATGCCCGATGCTGCACTGTGAAGCAGGTGCGACGACAGGCAGCGACGCGGTCGGCCGCCGCCCCGCTGCGCGGCTACGAGACATAGCGCGCCCGCGCGGCCCCACCTGAAAACTGAGCGTGATGATGAAAGGAGTAGTAGCAATGAGGCAATATCACTCACTCGGCACTGCCGGGCTCGCAGTGATCGCGGGCATGCTTGGCTGTGCTGGAAATTCGCAATATGTATATTCCCCCGACACCGCAAATGCGACAGCGCAAGGCCTCCCGGCGGCGCGTACGCCGATTCCGCAGGAGAAGCCCGAGGGCGCGATCGAGGTGACGTCGTACGGCATCACCGATCTGACCCAGGGGAATTCCAAGGTCCCCGCGCTGCAAGTCCGCGCGGTGGTGACCAATGACGGCGACGACACGCCGTGGACGCTGGATACCACGCAGCAGATGGTCGCGATCCCGGGCGAAGGCCAGAGCCGCGCGATCTTCGTGAACTCGGACGTCAACACGCTGCCGACGGTGACGATCGCCCGCCACGAGCGCCGCGTGCTCGACTTCTACTTCCCGCTGCCCGATACGGTTCGCAATGAAAGGCAGCTGCCGCGGTTCGAGCTGCTGTGGCAGGTCAATACGCCCGATCGCGTGGTGTCTTCGCGCACCACGTTCGAGCGGCAGGACACAGCCCCGGCCGTTGCATACGAGAGCTATCCGGTCGGCTGGCCGCTGTGGGCGGGCTACGGCCCGTACTGGTGGTACGACCCGTTCTATCCGCGCGCGGTGTTCATCCACACGCGGCCGATCGTGATCCACGGCTCGGGCAGCGTTCGGGTCGGTCGGTTCGGCGGTCGCTTCCACGCGGGTTCGTCGGCCCACGTGGCGACGCGCCACCGCTGACGCGGGGCGTCGTCACTTGCAGATCGCGGCGGACAGACAGCCCGCCGGGATCACGACGGGGCGCAGGCGCTCTCGGCGCTTGCGCTCCTCGTCGCGTTTTCGGGCCTGGTCGGCGAGCTCGGCCTGGCGGCGCTGCAGCTGCAGCAGATGATCCTGCGCGGCGCGCCGCTCGAGCGCATCCTGGGTGGCCTTGCCCCGCGCGATCGCGCCCTGGACCTCGGCGCCGAGGGCGGTGAGCTGGAGGGCGAGGTCGTCGCGCGCGGCGATCGCATGGCGCGCGTCTCGATCGGCGCGGGCGCGGTCCTCGATCGCGTGATCGCGCGCGGCGGTGGCCTGCGCGGCGGCTTCGCGGCCCTCGTGAGCGAGCCACGCGGTGGCGCACGCGACGCAGCATGCGATCGCCGTCACTGCGATCATCCACCGCGGTCGCTGCCGCAGCGCGACCTCGCGCCGCACCGCGAGCTCGGCCAGCGCGCGCTCGTGCTCGAGGGCGACGAGCTGCCGCGCGCGCGCCGCGGCCTCGGCGGCATCGATCCGGAGGCTGGCCTCGCGCTCGGCGCTCAAGCTCGCTTCGCGCTCGGCGTGCAATCGCGCCTCGCGTTCGGCGGCGCGGCGGGCCTCGGCGGCGAGCCGGGCCGCTTCTGCCTCACGTTCGGCGCGCTCTCTGGCCTCGCGCTCGGCGCGTCGGGCGGCGGCCGCGGCCTCGATCGCGGCGCGCTCGTCCTCAAGTCGCTGGTCCTCGATCGCGCGCAGCTCGATCAGGGACGCGACCACCGAGCCGCCGGTCCGCGTGCCGTCCACCGTGGTAGCGACCGCCGGGCCACCGGTCCGCGTGCTTTCCACCATGGTCGCGACCTCCGGGCGCTCTCTCCGTGCGACTTCCATTGCTTGCGGACACAGGCGCGCGCGGCACGGTTGCGCGCGTCACGGTAAGAGCCGTGGCGGCGCTGCGTATGAGATCGCGATCACGCCACGCGCTCACCTGGCACGGTGCTCGCGATCGTTGACGTGCGGCGTTGCGCGCGCAAAGCCTAATGCTCGCCGGCGGCGTCGATCGCCGCGACCTCGTCGGGCGAGAGCTCGAAGGTGTCGATTGCGAGATCCTCGCGCATATGTTGTGGGCTGCGCGTGCCGGTCAGCGGCAGCATCCCCACCTGGCGCGCGAAGCGGAACACGACCTGCGCGGCCGTCTTGCCGTGGCGCGCGGCGATCGCGCGGACCTGGCGGCTCGCGATTGCATCGCGGTTCGCGGTC
>DATIPJ010000082.1:0-7926 GCA_035472155.1 Kofleriaceae bacterium | reverse complement strand
GGTCGAGGCCCAGGTCAAGCCGTTCCTCGAGGCAGAGCTGGTGAGCGGCCTCGTCGTGGGGCTCTATGACGCAGGCAAGACCGAGGTGTACGGCTTCGGCCGCGGGCCGAACAACGCGCCGCCCGACGGGACGACGCTGTTCGATCTCGGGCCGGTGACGAAGGTGTACACCGGACTCTTGCTCGCCGATGCCGTGCAGCGCCGCGAGGTGCTGCTCGATACGCCGATCGCCGAGCTGCTGCCGCCGGGGGTGACCGTGCCGGTCCGCGACAAGGTGGCGATCACGCTGAAGCACCTGGTGCTGAACAGCTCGGGGCTGCCCCCGCTGCCGCCGAGCCTGGCGGCGCACCGCAACGAGGCGGACCCCTTCGGCCGCTATCCCGAGGATGGGCTGTACAACGACCTGATCCAGACCGAGCTGGTGTCGACGCCCGGCACGCGGGTCCTCGACTCGCCGTACGGCAGCGGGCTGCTCGGGTTCGCGCTCGGCCGCAAGGTCGGCGGCGGGTTCGGCAAGGCGCTCACCGAGCGCGTGCTGCGGCCGCTCGAGCTGAAGGACACCGTGCTCGTCGTGCCGCCCGCACTGGCGGCGCGGCGCGCGACCGGCACGAACGACGACCTGGCCGCGACACCGGCGTGGACGTTCGAGGCGCTGGCCGGCGCCGGCGGCGTGTGGTCGACGGCGCGCGATCAGCTGCTGTTGATCGACGCCGAGCTCGACGCCGCGGAGGGCGGCACGCGCCCGCTGCGCCGCGCGATGAAGCTGTCGCAGGAGCCCGAGCTCGACCGCACGGGGCAGAACGAGGGCCTGGGCTGGCTGATCGACAGCGCGGGCCGCTACTGGCAGAACGGCACCAGCGGCGGCTTTCATGCCTTCGTCGGCTTCGATCCGAAGACCAAGCACGGCGTCGTGGTGTTGACATCGACCGGGACCGCGCTGGTCGATCGGCTGTCGGCGGCGGTGTACAAGATCCTCGAGGAGCCCAACGCCGTGCTGCCCCCGGTGAAGTTTCCGACCGCGGCCGAGCTCGCGCCGCTCGCCGGGACGTACGACCTGGGCGGCGCCAAGCTGAAGGTCATCGCCGACGGCAAGCGGCTCTATCTCGAGGGGCCCGGCGAGCCGCGCCACCGGATGTCGCCGCTCTCGGATCACGAGTTCATCATCGAGGCGCTGCAGAGCGTCGCCGTGTTCGAGAAGGAGGGCGACGCGGTCAAGCGGCTGGTGTTCGGCGTCGGCGACCGCATGATCCCGGCGCTGCGCGTCGAGTCGAAGTAGCCCAGCTGTGCCGCACGGCGGCAGCGCGTTTTGTGCTTGGGCGGCGCGCCGCGGGTCGCTACGCTTGGCCGCGCGATGACGATCGAACGCTTCGAGATAGGTCCGCGCATGAGCCAGGCCGTCGTCTACGGCGGTGTCGCCTACCTGGCCGGCATCGTCGCCGATGACCTGGTGCCCTCGGTGGGCGACCAGACCCGCCAGATCCTCGCCAAGATCGATCGGCTCCTCGCGGCGGTCGGCAGCGACAAGACGAAGATCCTCAAGGCGAACATCTGGCTGTCGGACATCCGCAAGTTCGACGAGATGAACGCGGTGTGGGACGGCTGGGTCGCCAAGGCGAGCCCGCCGGCGCGCGCCACCGTCGAGGGTCGGCTCGCCGGCCCCGACTACCTGGTCGAGATCATGGTCGAGGCCGCGGTGACCGGCCCCTCGCAGATGAACCTGACCTGAGCCAGCGAAGCTAGTAGCGCGGGACGCTCGGATCGACGTCGCGCGACCACGCCTCGATGCCGCCGGCGAGGTTGTAGACGTTCTTGAACCCGAGCTTCAAGAAGTGCTCGGCCGCGCCGCGGCTGCGCCCGCCGTGGTGACAGTGGAACGCGATCGGCGTGTCCTTGGGCAGCGCCTCGATGGCGGCCATGACCTTGTCGTCGAGCTGCTGCGCACCGTCGATGCGCGCGATCGAGCGCTCCTTGTCGGTGCGCACGTCGTAGAAGTGGGAGACCTTGCCGCTCTCGAGCAGCGACTTGAGCTCCTTGGGCGGGACGTCGCGCACGGTGGCGGGGCGGTTGGGATTGTCGATCTTGAAGCCCGCGCCGTCGGAGGCCTCGATGTAGTCGATCGTCAGGCCCGCGGCGCGGCCGGCGCTCGCGCGGTCGAGCTGCACCACGACGCCGTTGCTCTCGATGGTGAGATGGCCGGCCTCCTTGGGCCCGATGTCGAGCTGGTGCTCCCAGCTCGGCGTGATCGTCACGTGGATCACGTCGCCCGCGCTGCCCTCCTTGAGCGCCTCGGAGAGCTCGGCGGCCGCGCGCGGCGACACGGTGATCTTGGGCGCGGCGGCCGGAGCGGCGGGAGCGGCGAGCTTGCCCAGCTTCTTCTCGAGATCCCCCGACTCGTGCATCTGGCGCACGATATCGGCGCCTCCGACGAACTCGCCGTTGATGAACAGCTGCGGGAACGTCGGCCAGTCGGAGAATTCCTTCATCCCCGTGCGGACGTCCTGATCGGAGAGGATGTTGACCGTCGTGTACTTGGGGACCAAGGTGTTGAGGATGTTCACGACCGACGCCGAGAACCCGCACTGTGGGAAGCTCCGGCTGCCTTTCATGAACAGCACGACGGAGTCACTCGCAACGAGCTGTTCGATCTTCTTGCGGGTATCAGGGTCGAGCGTCATGGTGGCCTTTCGTGGCTTCTTCTAGCACGAAGATCGCGGTCCGCGCGGCTGCATCGATCGCAGACGTCGACGCCGCGGCGTGGGATGGCCTGGATCACGGCCCGTCGCCGTTCCTGCGCCATGGCTTCCTGCGCGCGCTCGAGGAGTCGGGGTCGATCGACGCGGCGGCGGCCAAGAAGCGGCGGCACTCGGGATGGTCGGGCCTGTACCTCCTGGCCGAGCAGGCGGGGCGGCTGGTCGGCGCGGTCCCGGCCTACATCAAGACGCACAGCTACGGCGAGTATATCTTCGACTGGGGCTGGGCCAACGCCGCGCAGCGCGCAGGGCTGCCCTATTACCCCAAGCTGGTGATCGCTGCGCCGCAGACGCCGGCCACCGGGCCCCGGATGCTGATCGCGCCCGGCGCGAATGCGGACGCGGTGTCGGCCGCGCTGATCGGCGCGGTCCGCGCGGTCGCCGACGATACCGAGTGCTCGTCGATCCACTGGCTGTTCTGCACCGAGGCCGAGCAGGCACGGCTCGTCGAGGCCGGCTACTTCGCACGCGCCAGCATGCAGTTCCACTGGCACAACCGCGGCTACCAGACGTTCGACGACTTCCTCGCGCAGCTCAAGTCGCGCAAGCGCAAGCAGCTGCGCAAGGAGCGCGAGCGGGCGCGCGCGGCGATCGATCGGCTGTCGTGGATCACCGGCGCCGAGCTCGACGAAGCGCAGCTCGACGACCTCGACCGGTTCTACCGCAACACGACCGATCAGCACGGCGGGCGCGACTACCTGCGGCCGGGGTTCTTCCACGCGCTCGCGCGCCACCTGCCCGAGGCGATGCGCATGGTCGAGGTCGTCTCCGGCGGCCGCCGGGTCGCTGGGGCATTGTTCCTCGAGACCGAAGGCGCGCTCTACGGCCGCTACTGGGGCGCCGACGTGCACGTCGACCTCCTGCACTTCGAGACCGCGTACTACGCCGGCATCGAGCGCGCGATCGAGCGCAAGCTGCCGCTGTTCGAGGCGGGCGCGCAGGGCGAGCACAAGCTGTTGCGCGGATTCGACCCGCGGCCGACGTACTCGGCGCACTGGATCCGCCACCCGGGGCTGGCGGCGGCGATCGAGGAGTACACCCAGCGCGAGGCGGCGGCGGTCGCGGCCCAGATCGCCGAGCTGCAGCAGTTCGGGCCGTATCGCAACGCCGCCGACGACGACAAGGACTGAGACGGCCGCGGGCTGCGCTCGGTCTGCACTGCGCTACAGTGCCGCGCCATGGCCGATTCCACGCTCCGCGCCGATGGGCGCTACAGTGACCCCGCGCTGCTCGAATACGTCAACCGCGTGCACGCGCCGCAGGACGCCGGCCTCCAGCAGGCGTTCGCGGTGCCCAGGGGCGTGCCGGCCATCCAGGTCGGCCCGAGCGACGGCAAGTTGATCCAGCTGCTGCTGCGCCTGGTCGGGGCGAGCAAGGTCGTCGAGGTCGGCACGCTGGTCGGCTACTCCGCGATCCACCTGGCGCGCGCGCTGCGGCCTGGCGGCCGGCTGTGGACGATCGAGTTCGACCCGCGCCACGCCGAGATCGCGCGCGCGAACCTGGCCGCCGCAGGCGTGGCCGACCGCGTGACCCTGCTGGTCGGCGCGGGGCGCGAGGTCCTGCCGACGCTCGACGGTGAAGGCCCGTTCGATGCAGTGTTCATCGACGCCGACAAGGTGGGCTACGACTTCTACGGTCGGTGGGCGATCGATCATCTGCGGCCGGGCGGGCTCGTGCTCGGCGACAATGCGTACCTGTTCGGCGAGCTGCTCGAGGACTCTGACCGCGGCCGCGCGATGCGCGCGTTTCACGAGCTGGTGGCGGCCAGCTGCGACTCGGTGTGCGCGACGATCCCCGAGGGACTCGTCGTCGGCGTCAAGCGCTGAGCAGCTGCAGGACGCTCAGCACGGTGAGCGCGATGCCCAGCGCCGCGCCGGCGATCCGCGTCGGTCGCGTGGCGAGCACGGGCACCGCCGGGCGGCCGAGGACGTCGCGCGGCATCGCCTTCGGCGTCGGCGTCAGCCAGCGCAGCGTGCGCGGGCGAAGGCGGTCGCGGGCGTTGCGCAGCGCGCGCGCGATGTCGGCGAGCGCAGGCCGGTCCTGGGGCTGCTTGGCGAGCATCGCGACCAGGGTCGCCTCGAGCTCGGCCGGGATCGCCGCCCACAGCTTGCGCGGCGAGGGCGGCGCGTCGCGCAGGTGGCAGTGGATGAGGTCGATGTCGGTCGACGCGGTGAACGGCGCCTGGCCGAGCAGCAGCAGGTACGCGAGTACCGCGAGCGAGTAGATGTCGGCCGCCGGGGTGATGTCCTCGTTGCGGAACTGCTCGGGCGCGACGTAGGTCAGCGTGCCGGCGATCAGGCCGCGCAGCGGATCGTCCTCGCGGGCGACGCGCGCCATGCCCCAGTCGAGCAGCTTGGTGCGGCCACCCGCGCCGGGCTCGTCGAGCAGGAAGACATTGTCGAGCTTGAGGTCGCGGTGGGTGACGCCGGCGGTGTGGGCGGCGTCGAGCACGGTGCACAGCTCGCCGAGGATCTCGAGCGCCTCCTCGCGCGGCAGCGGCCCGTTCTCGAGCCGTGCGCCGAGCGAGCGGCCGGCCAGGCGCTCCATCGCCAGATACGGACGGCCGTCGTAGGTGCCGGTGGCGAACACCTCGGCGACGCCGGGGTGATTGATCAGGTTGGCGACGCGGGCTTCGCGCAGGAACGTCTCCGGCGTGAACTGCGGGCCGAGCACGGCGCGATGCGCGAGCTTGAGGGCGGCGCGCTTGCCGAACCGCGCGTGGACCACGGCGTAGACCGTTGCCATGCCGCCGCGCCCCAGCTCGCGCTCGACGCGCCACGCGCCGATCCGCATGCCAGGAGCGAGGCTGGCCGGGCGATGGCGTCGACGGGTGCGCATCGCCGCAGCAGGCAGCGGCGGTGGTTCACACCCCGACACCGGAAGATCGATCGTCAGCGTGGTCGCGCTCGGCATGCGAGGTCCTCTGTGCAACCGCCAGACCGGGGCCGATCTCCGCGAAGAGGTTCGCAACTGCTCGCATCGGCTCGATGCGGGCGCGCGCGCTCGCGCGGCCGTGGCGCTGACGCACGTGCGTAGGAAGCTCGCGGTTCCCGACGGCGGAGCGCATCATTTTATGTGGCTGAACTTCGCGGTCACCGCCGTCGCCGCGAGCGGTGTGAAGCTACACATCGGCCCCTGGCCGGCACACACAAAGGACGTCCACCCGGTGAACTCATCGTCGGGACCGATCGCCATCGCCTGGACGTGCTGCGCGACGCCGACCGGGATGTCGTACATGCAGTTACCATGGCTCGGGTCCATCGAGCTGCAAGTGCCGCGGTTCTCCAGGATGACGCTGCCCTTGCCGTCGACCTGCACGCGCAGCCTCACGAGCGGCGTCGCATCGGGCGCAGGCGCGTCGGGGAGGCCGGCATCGCTCGGCTCGGGCATGGGCATGGGCATCGGCATGCCGCCGGCGTCGGTCTCCATCGCGCAGCGGCCGGCCATCTCGGGCGAGGCACACATGCCGTCGGGACCGCAGACCTGGTCCGGGGCGCAATCGCCTGGGCCGGCGCAGGCCACCGTGCAGTCGCGCAGCGACGGCGAATAGCACCCCGCGAGGAGCGCCAGCGCTGCGGATCCCGTCGCCGCTAGAATGCCCATGACATGCCGAGCTCGACGCCCTGACGCGTCGTGGCCACCGTGACCGGGACGCTTTCGGTGTGCTTGCCGATCAGATAGGTCACGATGCCTCCCGCGACGCCGATCGCGCCGCCGGCTCCGAGCAGCCTGGCCCGGCTCGAGGCGGACTTGCCGCGCGCGTCGGTCGCCGCGACGTCCTTCCACTTGGAACCCTTGGCGTAGGCCTCGGCGACGTCGTTCGCGGCGTTGTGCGCGACGACGGCGTAGTACGCGGCGGCTGCGACGGCGACGCCGCCGCCGATCGTGAGCCCGATGCCCACGTCCTTCTCGATCTCGCCCTTGCGCGACGGCGCGGGCGCCACCAGCGCGGCGGCGAGCTTCTCGCGCGGCGGCGGGGTCACGACGCGGCCCGAGGGCGACTCCACCGGGATGTGCAGCGACAGCATGTGGATGCAGCGCTCCACGCTCGCGAGGTGCATCTCGGCCAGCGCGCGGCCCTCGGCGCTGGGGTTGGTCGCGAGGTAGCGCCGGTACATCAGCGCCGCGTCGTCGCAGTTGCCCTCGAGCCGGTACGCCTGGGCGAGGTTGAACAGCAGGGCAGGGCTCGGCGCGATGACATACGCCAGGGTGAACGCCGCGATCGCCTGCGGGTAGTTCCCGGCGTCGTGGAACGCGCGGCCGCGCTCGGCCAGCGTGCGCGCCTTGGTCGGAATGCTGCCGTCCCACGCGTCGTCGCCACGCGCCGCGATCGGCACGATCGCGAGCAGCAGGGTGACGACGATGACGCCGGCGAGCTTCATCAGTACACGTCGATGGTGCCGTCGGGATCGACCTTGGCACCCCGGCGCGGCACAGCCGGAGCACTGCGCTGGGCGCGCGGCGCGACCGGTCGCTGCGCGCGAGGCGCCTCGGCCGGGCGCTCGGCGCGCGGGGTGTGAAGCACGGCGGGCTGGACCGCGGCGCGCTCGACGGCGACGGCGGGCCGCAGCTCGGTTGCGGTCGCGGCATCGCGATCCGCGGTGGCGACGTCGCGCGGCGTGGCGGTGGCCGTCGCGCCTGCGGTCACCGCCCGCGTGTCGATGATCGCCTCGGACACCGTCGCGGCACTCGCGGCCCGGTCGCCGGCGCGGCTGATCGCGAACAGCAGGCCGCTGACCGCGAGCGCCAGCGCGCGACGGCTGGAAAGCGGTGGTCCGAAAGGGCGCCGGCGTCGTGCTGGCGGTGACCGGCCTGTTCGCGATCACCAACTACGTCCTCACGCCGAAGGTCGAGCTGGCGTGGCTGCGGGCCGAGCCGGAGGCGACGCAGCTCGCCCGCGCCAGCGGGCGTCCCCTGGTGGTGGACTTCATGGCCGACTGGTGCCTGCCCTGCAAAGAGATGGACGTGAAGGTGTTCTCGCATCCGGACGTGGTCGCTGAGCTCTCGGAGTTCACGTTGTTGCGTGTCGACCTGTCGCGCGAGGACGAGGATCCGGTGCTGGCGGCGGTCAAAGCAAAGTACGACGTCAACACCCTGCCGGCGGTCCGCGTGGTTTCGGCCGAAGGTCAGATCGTCCAGCGCTTCGACACGATCGTCGACGCACCGACCTTCCTCA
>DATIPJ010000081.1:0-7740 GCA_035472155.1 Kofleriaceae bacterium | reverse complement strand
GCGATCGCCCAGTCCGATCCGGTGATCGATGGCGCCGAGCTCACGGCACACGACGGGTTCACCGCGACGTGGCACTGGTGCCCCACGCGCGAGCAGCAGGCCGAGACTCGCTACACCCTCGCCCTCACCGCCGACGACGGCGACAACCCGAAGACCATCAAGGAGTTCCTCGTCGTGCTGCAGCCCCGCGATGGCAGCAGCTGCCCGGGGACCGCGCCGGCCATCACGCACACGCCGCACGATGTGTCCTCGATCCTCGACGTCGCGATCGACGTCACCGTCAGCGATGACCGCGGCATCAAGGACGCACCGCTGGTCTACGTGTCGCCCACCCCGCCGGCCACGCCGCCCGATCTCTCGCAGATGGCGCTCGCCACGGCGCAGCCGGTCAGCGGCGATCGCAAGGACGGCGTCTATCGCGCCACCGTCCGCAACCCCGTTGCGGCGATGCCGGCCGGCACCCAGCAGCGCCTCTACTACCTCATCATCGCCACCGATGACGATGACACCACCGGCAGCTGCGACCACACCACCACGTCGCCGGTCTTCACCATGCTCGTGACGTCCACGGGTGCCGCCGACCTGCCGATGTGCGCCGCGTGCACCGGCGATGCCCAGTGCGGCGCGGGCGACGAGTGCGTGCGCATGGGCACCAGCGGCGCGACGTTCTGCCTCCAGGCCTGCGCCGGCGGCTGCCCCACCGGTACCACCTGCTCGACATCGCCGGTCGCCTCGGTCAACGGCGCGATGGCACCGCAATGCGTGCCCGACAGCGGCACCTGCGCGATGCCCACGACCACCTGCACCGACGACAGCTGGGAGGTCAACGACTCGCGCAGCGACGCCTCGCACAACCCCGTGCTCGCCCCCGATCGCTACGACCTCGTGAGCTGCCCGAGCACCACCGGCTCGACCCGCGCCAACGACGACTGGTTCAAGATCGTCGTCGACGGAGACCAGCGCGTCGACCTCCAGCTCGCCGGCGGCGCGCAGAGCGACCTCGACCTCCGCCTCTATCACGCCGACGGCACCCTGGTCACCGCGTCCACCAGCCTCGAGCCCACCGAGGAGATCAATACCTGCCTCCGCGGCGCGACCTACTACGTGAAGGTCAACGGCTACGGCCGCGGGCGCAATCCCTATCGCTTGACCTACGACGCCCACGCCGAATCGTGCGCGACCACGTGCCAGGACGACACGCGCGAGGACGACGACACCTTCAGCCAGGCGCGCGAGACCACCTTCCCGCTCTACATCTCGACCGGCAACGCGATCTGCCCGGGCGACGACGACTGGTACAGCGTTCCGCTGTTCACCGGCGAGCAGCTCACGATCGACCTCGCGTTCACGCAGTCGAACGACCAGCAGGACCTCGACCTCCACCTCTACCGCGACGGCGTCGACCTCTGGCCGTGCGACGTCGCCAACCAAGGCGCGTGCTCGCCCGACCACGGCCAGAGCGGCTCGTCGAACGAGCACGCGGCGTTCACCGCGCCCGCCGGCTGCGACGACGGCTGCACGTACTTCGTCGTGGTGCGCGGCTACGACCACTCGTCGAATCAATACGGCATCGGGCTCGAGATCGACGAGTGACGCGCGGGCGGGCGGCGGCGGGGGCAGCGACGTTGGCGGCAGCGCTCGCCCTCGGCGCGGCCGGTTGCGCCGGCGGCGTGGGCTTCGACCCGGGCCTCGACGACCCGGCGATCCGCAGCATCGCCCCGGCGACGATCGTCCCGGGCACGCAGCTCGTCGTGCGCGGCGATGCGTTCGTCGACGAGATGGGGGGCACGGCAACGCTTCACCTGCGCGGCACCGCCGGCGATCGCACGATCGACGCCACCTGGCCGGCGCAGCTCGTCGATGCGACGACGCTCACCGTCGCCCTCGATGCCGCCCGGTTCGCCGAGATCGCACCGCCTGGAACGGACGCCGAGTTTCATGGCACCGCGGTCCTCGACGAGGCGGCCGATCGCTCCGCCCCGCTCGCTGTCGATCTCTCGTTTCGCGCGCAGCTGACGCCGCGCGTGGCGACCCTTGCGACCGGCGTGATCTTCGTCAACGACGCGATCGTCGTCGAGGGCGATGGCTTCCTGCTCGGCGGCAGCGAAGGGGACACGGTCGCGCTGCTCGACGGCTGCTTCACGCCCGGCACCGGCGTCGCCTCCGAACCTGGCGCGTGCCAGGCGATGCCGCCCGTCGAGGTGCCCCTGACGCCCAGCGCGCCGCTGTCGCGCACCGAGGCGAGCTTTGCATTCTCGCCGCGGATCTCCGGCATCGCGCCGGGCACCTTCACCGGCACGGTGACCGTCATCAACCGGCCGACCCTCGCGCTGATAGGCGCCGCCGGTACCACACCGATGGCCGCGCCACCGATCGCCGTCCACTACGATCTCGTCGCGCCCGAGGTCTTTGCGCTCGAGCCGGCGGCGGCGAGCCTCGGCCAGCTCGTGCTCGTGCGCGGCGGCGGCTTCGTCGGCGGCGAGCCGGGCTCGCTCACCGAGCTCGTGCTCTCGGGAACGCTGCGCAAGGCCGGAGCAGCGGCGAGCCCCATCGAGCTGACCTGGATCCCGGAGCTCGTCGACGGTCGGCGCGTGCGCTACGTGCTCACCACCGACGACGCGCTCGGCCGCGCGCTCGATCTGCGCAACGACACCGGCGAGCTCGCCGGCACGATCACGCCCATCGTGAGCCACGGAGGCGCGCGCGTGCGCGGGCAGCCGCGGGCGGTGTCGTTCGCCATCGCGCCGGTCCAGCAGGTCGTGTTCCTCGACTTCGAGCCCTCGTTCACCGAGGGCCTGCGCGACTTCGGCCTGCGCGCCGTCGACCGCCAGATCCGCGAGCGCATCCTCGCCGTGGTGCGCGAGGCCTATCAGGGCGTGAACATCGAGTTTCGCACCGAGCGGCCCACCGACTTCGCGCTGTTCGAGACCGTCGAGATGGTCGGCTTCGATCCCAACGACCAGGGCCTGTTCGGCTACGACAACTCTCCGGGCAAGGACAGCGGCAACCTGCGGCTCTACGACCGGCTCGGCGGCGTGAACGCCCAGGTCCAGGAGGACGGCTTCCCCGGCTACGGCGGTGTGTTCGTGCGCTCGCTGATGGGCTTCTAGATGCACCCCGCCCAGCTCACGCGTCAGGTCGCCGGTGCCGATCCAGCCTTCGACCAGATCTTCGATCCATTCCGCCCAGACCGAGGCGGCGAGCCGGTCCGGTCGGTCGATCTCGCCGACGGCCCACCGCCGCTCGTCGAGGGCGCTGGCTGCCCGGCCGAGGGGCGCGCGCAGCAGATCCGGTGCGCCATCTTCGTCCTGGGCAACCTCGTCGGCGGCACTGTCGCGCATGAGGTCGGCCACTCGCTCGGCCTGGCCAACCCGTATCAGGATGGCTTTCACGATCCGGGCGATGCACCCAACCGGCTGATGGATGCCGGCGAAGCCCGCTCGTTCCTCGAGCGCGCGCAGCTGATGGGGCAGGGGCCCGCGGTGTTCTGCGACGACGAGTACGCCTATCTTCGGCGCATCCTGCCGTCGTCGGCACCGGCGAGCGCGCTCGCACGCCCGGGCTGCCGATAGCTCGTCGCGCTAGCGAGTGTAGACGTAGCTGCTGTAGTGCACCTGGGCGCACTTGCCGATGCGCTGCTGCAGCTCGTAGTGGCGGTGATGGAAGCGCGGATGGTGCCGCGTCTTGACCGCGGCGAAGGCGGCGACCATGGCAAGCGCGACGGCAAATGCGATGGCGCGGCCACGGCGAGGCGCGGACTCGGCGAGGATCGGCTGCATGAAGCTACGATAGCAGCGCGCTGCGGCTTATGCTCGCACCAGATGGCCAGGCGCGCGCGCTCGAAGCAGAGGCCCCAGGCCGTCGCTGCGACACCCACACCATCCTCGGCCGCGGACCGCGACCGCCGCGTCAACCGCGACACCCGCCGGTGGATCTACGGGGGCCTCGACCTCGCCTTCGCCGCGATCTACGCGTTCGCGATCTGGAAGGTCATCCCGAACCGCCTCGCGTCCGCGTCGGTCCACCTGTGGACGTTTCCAGTGGCAACGATCGCGATGGGCGCCGGCACGCTCCTGGGTGGCCGCCGCGGCTGGTGGATCGCCGTCGTCGCCGGCTCGGCCGTCCTCCTGTCGACGATTCTTCTGATCGCGCGGATCGTGGCCTCTGCGGCCTTTCTCGCCGGGGTGTACGGCGCATTCGGCAAGGCCGCCGCCACCTTCTCGCTGGTCATGGTGGCGCTCGTCGTCGAGCTGGTCGCGCTCCTGCCCCTCCTGCAGGTCAAGTATCTGATGACGCGCGCCGGCAAGCGCGCCTACGGCGTGCTCGCGCAATGACGCGCCGTACGATCGCAGTCGTTTGCGTCTGGACGCTCCCGAGCCTGGTGTTCCTCGCGACCGCCGCCGTGTCGTACCACGCGTTCCGCATTTCACCGCCCGACCGGCTCGATCCCGCCGAGCGCGCGGCCGTGATGGCCGCCGTGCGCGCCGGTCTCACCGTGCCCACGGGTTCGGCAGCGCCATCGGGTGGGGCGAGCGCATCGCCCCGGCTGAAGCGTGAGCTCGCCGGGCCGGTGGCGGTGACGGCGTGGTTGGGCGGGCGTGCGTTCGCGCGCGTGACGGCGAGCGGTGATGACCTCGTCGCGGCGGCGCGCGCTGCGGGACGGCAGCTGGGCGAGCAGCCGGCGATGCAGAACCTGGGAGCGTCGGACCGGACCGCGATGCGCTTGCAGGTCGACATCGTGACCGGGACCGGGCCGCTCGGCGGGCGAGCCGGGTGGTTCGATGCGCTCGCGGTGCCGGGCGTCGGCGACATGCTGGCGATCAACCCCGGAATCGAGGGCGTTGCGGCCGACGTCGACGGCAAGCGCGTGCTGCTGCTGCCGCACGAGCTGGTGATGGCAAGGCTGCTCGCGGCGCGGCGCCCGTCGAGCGTGTTCCCTGACTTCGCGATGGGGGCAGACATCGACACGGTCGCGCAGCTCCTGGTCGCGCGCGCCGGCGCACCGCGCACGAGCGAGCCGCGCGGATTGGTCCGGCTGCGGACCGACACGTTCGTCGAGGCGCCCGATCATGCCGCGCCGCCGCTCGCGCTGTACCGCGGCATTCCGGCCGCGCCGAAGCTGTCCGCGCAGGCGCTGCGCGACGCGGCGCTGCGCGGCGGCCGCTACCTGGTCGGGCACCTCGCGCCGAATGGGCGCTACGTGTACGAGCACGATCTGTGGACCGGCACGTCGACCGACGCGTCGCGGGTCGGCAGCGCCTACAGCATGCCGCGCCACGCGGGGACGACGTACTTCCTCGCCGAGCTGTATCGCATCACCAAGGAGCCCTGGCTGCTCGAGCCGATCCAGCGCGCGTTCGCGCACCTCGCGGAGCTGCTCGCGAAGGGCCAGTGCGCCGGCACGCTCCCCGACGGCACGGCGTTCGACTGCGTCATCGACCGCAATGAATCGGTCGCGCAGCTCGGCTCGACGGCGCTCACCGTGGTCGCGCTCGCGGAGTACCAGCGCGCCACCGGCGACGCGCACTACCAGCCGCTCGCCACCCGGCTCGCCGCGTGGCTGCTCATGATGCAGCGCCCCGACGGCTCGTTCCGCCATCTCTACGACCTGCGCACGCGCGCGCCCGACGAGAATGCCCAGCTCCTCTACTACTCGGGCGAGGCCGCGCTCGCCCTCGCGCGGATGCACGCCGTCACCGGCGACGCGCGCTATGCCGCCGCCGCGGGCCGCGCGCTCGACTGGCTGGTCGACTGGTACGACTTCTTCATGGCCGGGTTCTTCTACGGCGAGGAGCACTGGACGTGCATCGCGGCCGAGGCGATCTGGCCCGCCGTGCAACGCGCGAAGTACAAGGATTTCTGCGACGGCTACGCCGCATTCCTGCGCGCGCAGCAGCCCGAGCCCGGCGAGCACCCCGACGAGAATGACCTCGCGGGCGCCTACAACGTCACACCGTTCGTCTTGCCCTACAACACGCCCGCCGGCTCACGCACCGAGGCGATGATCTCGGCGTACCTGCTCGGCAAGCATCACGACGAGCCGGACGCGCGCATCGCCGGCCAGATCCGGGCGGCGCTGCAATACGTGCTCGGACAGCAGGTCCGCCCCGACAACGCGTTCAACGTCGTCGGGCAGGGCGAGGGCGCCATCCCCGGCAGCCCGATCGACCGAAATATCCGCATCGACTACGTCCAGCATGTGTGCTCCGCGATGATTCGCGCCTCCGAGTGGGTCGACCGCGATCCGTGACGGCCGGACCGGCCGCGTCGACCGCCAGTTGGGCCGCAAGCCCTGGCCAGGCCCTGGTATGATGCGCTTGGTGCCAGATAACAAGCGGACCGAGATAGGTCCCACCGGTCCGACTCGCCCGGCGACCGGCGTGGGGGTGCAGCGCACGGGTAACTCCGTGGCGGCGTCGGTCACCCCGGCCCCGGTCACCCCGGCCCCGGGCACGCCGCCACCGACGACCGATCCGCCCGCAGGGGCTCGCACGTCGTACCTGCCGCCGCAGGAGGATCCGCTCCTCGGCCGCACGCTCGCCGGCCGGTACCTCATCTCGAAGAAGCTGGGCGAGGGCGGCATGGGCGCGGTCTACCTCGCCACCCACAACCTCCTCGAGAAACAGGTCGCCCTCAAGGTCCTGCACGGCGAGTTCGCGCGCAAGGCCGACCTCGTCGAGCGCTTCATGCAGGAGGCGCGCGCGGCCTCGCGCATTCGCCACGAGAACGTCATCGACATCAGTGACTTCGGCACCACCCCCGAGGGCCTCGTGTTCTTCGCGATGGAGCTCCTCCAGGGCCACGACCTGCACGAGGAGGTCGCGCGCGCGCGCCTCGCCGGCCAGCTCCTGCCCTGGGTGCGCAGCAAGCGCATCTTCCTCCAGATCTGCGCGGCGCTCGGGGCGGCTCACGCCCTGGGCATCATCCACCGCGACCTCAAGCCCGAGAACATCTACCTGGTCGACTTCCTCGGCGAGCCAGACTTCGTCAAGCTCCTCGACTTCGGCATCGCCAAGGTCACCGAGGTCGCGGACAGCGATCGCAAGCTCACGCGCACGGGCATGCTGTTCGGCACGCCCGAGTACATGTCGCCCGAGCAGGCGCGCGGCGAGAAGGTCGACCACCGCGTCGACGTCTACGCCATGGGCTGCATCCTCTTCCAGCTGGTCACCGGCCGCGTGCCGTTCGAGGCCGAGAACTTCATGGGCGTCCTCGCGCTTCACCTGACCGAGACGCCGCCGGTCATTCCGCCGGAGATCTTCGACTCGATCGGCGCGCCGCGCGCCCTGGCGGAGGTCATCGATCGCGCGCTCGCCAAGGACCCTAACCAGCGCTTCGCCTCGATCGACGAGCTCGCGCGTGCGGTGCGCCGCGTCTCGGGCGACAAGGCCACCGGTCCCGTCGTCGCCCAGCCCAGCGTCCCCGCGCCGGCGACGGGCCCCATGGGTCGCGTCAAGACCCAGTGGACGGGCAACCTCTCCATCCCCGAGATCGACGCCAGCGCCGTCCCCCGCAAGTCCAAGCTTCCGCTCATCCTGGGCGCCGTCCTCCTCGTCGGCGGCGGTGCGATCGCAGCCTTCGTCGCGACCCGCGGTGGCAGCGCCGGCCCGGTATCGGGCACCGGCTCCGCGAGCCCCGGCGGCGTCGCCGTCGGCAGCGCCTCGGCGCCGACTGCACCCGCCGGCACCCCGAGCGCACCACCGGCGGCTCCGCCGAGCGCGCCCACGCCGCCCGCCGGCC
>DATIPJ010000080.1:0-3636 GCA_035472155.1 Kofleriaceae bacterium | reverse complement strand
TGGTGCTCGACCAGCCGATGATAGGTGCCCCGGCGCGCCATCAGCTCGTCGTGGCCGCCTTGCTCGACGATGCGCGCGCCGTCGATGACGACGATGCGATCGGCATCGCGGACCGTGCTGAGCCGGTGGGCCACGATGATCGTCGTGCGGTCCTGCATCCGGCGCGCGAGCGCCAGCTGAACGGCGGCCTCGCTCTCGGCGTCGAGGTTCGAGGTCGCCTCGTCGAGGATCAGCACCCGCGGGTCGGCGAGCAGCGCGCGGGCGAGCGCGATGCGCTGCTTCTGGCCGCCCGAGAGCTTGGTGCCGCGCTCGCCGATCACCGTGGCGTAGCCCTCGGGGAATCCGAGGATGAAGTCGTGGGCGTGGGCATCGCGCGCCGCGCGCTCGATCTCGGCGGTGCTCGCGGCGTCTCTGCCGTACGCGATGTTGTCGCGGATCGTCCCCGAGAACAGCACGGGCTCCTGGGCGACCATCGCGAGCGCGCGGCGCAGATCGCCCAGGCGCAGTCGCCGGACATCGACGCCCTCGAACAGCACGCGTCCGGCATCGACGTCATAGAAGCGGTAGAGCAGCGACAGGACGGTCGACTTGCCCGCGCCCGACGGGCCGACCAGCGCGACGACCTCGCCGGGCGCGACGTCGAGGTCCACGCCGGTGAGCACCGGCTGTCCGCGCCGGCTCGGGTACGCGAACGAGACACCCTCGAGTCGGATCGCCCCACGCCCGGGCGGCAGCGCGACCGGCAGCTCGGGGTCGCGGATCTCGGGAACGGTATCGATGACCGCGAACAGGCGATCGGTGGCGCCCGCCGCGCGCTGCAGCGCGCCCCACAGGCCCGCCACGTCGGCCAGGGCACCGGCGACGATGAACGTGTAGAGAAAGAACGAGGTCAGCTGGCCCGCGCTCAGCTCGCCGTGGATCAGCGCGCGCCCGCCGAGCCAGATCACCGCGGCCACGCCGATGTAGCCGGCCGTCATCGCGGTCGAGAAGAACCACGAGCGCCAGCGCACGAGCGCCAGCGTGCGCTGGAACGCGCGCTCCACGCCGCCGCGGTAGCGACCGGCCTCGTACGACTCGCGGACGAACGACTGCACGGTGGCGATCGCGCCGATCGATTCCTGGACCTGGCCCGAGACCCGGGCGAGCTCGTCCTGCACCGCGCGCGTCATCTTGCGGATCCGCCGGCCGAAGTAGATCGTCGTCAGCGTGATCGGCGGGACGATCGCGAGCATCAGGAGCGTCAGCCGCACGTCGATCACGAACAGCAGGGCCATGGCGCCGATCATCTGGATGGAGTTGCGCAGCGCCATCGACAGCTCGCTGCCGACCACGCCCTCGATCACGGTGACATCGGACGCGAGCCGGCCGACCAGCTCACCGCTGCGGCGCTCGTGAAACCACCCGAGCGGGAGGGTGAGCACGCGGTCGAACACCATGCCGCGCAGGTCGGCGACCACGCGCTCGCCGAGCCAGCTCACGCTGTAGTGGCGCAGCCAGACCAGGACCGCATTGAGCACGAACACGCCGATCAGCAGCAGCACGATGAGATCGAGGTCGTGCGTGGTGCGCTTGCCCATGCCGACATCGACCGCCTGGCGCGCCGCCCAGGGGTAGACCAGCGTGACCACCGAGGCCGCGCACAGCGTGGCAAGGGCGAGCAGGAAGCGCGCGCGGTGCGGGCGGATCAGCGGCAGCAGCCGCCACAGCACGGCGAGCCTGCGGCGATCGCGCGGCCGATCACCGTCGGCCTCGGGAGGATCGACATACGGAGCCACCACCGAGGCTGCATAGCGCGCGGGCGCACACCTGTCATCCGGCCTACAAGCGCCCGACGAGCAGCCCGGTCCGGGAGTCGGCTATTTGCCGCCGGTCGTCTGGACTTCAGGAACTGTCGAGTTCTTAATTGGCCCCACACGCACGTCCACTCGATTTTTCATCAGGAGGACCACATGCTGAGAAGCGCTCTCGCAGGAGCCGCGCGCCGGTGTTTACCGGCGGCCATCGTCGCGGCGCTCGGGCTCTTGCCGACGTCCGCGTTCGCCGCGGGGGACGACGTCACCCCGTTCACCGTACCGCTACCGACGGCCACCGGGCCGATCGCGTCGACGCCGACCAACTTCCCGTTCGGCGCAGAAGGCTTCGACGTCCAGCCGCCGGTGCCCAGCGGCTACGTGATCGAGGAGTTCTTCCTGTCGGGGACGGGCAACATCTACGAGTACACGCCGACCGGCATCCGCGTGGTCTCGCCGTGCCCCGCGGCGGCGACCTCGGGCTGCACCAACATCCCATACACCACGCGGTTCCTTGTAAAGCGCCCGCGCAACCCGCTCCACTTCAGCGGCACGGTGATCGTCGAGCCGCTCAACCCCAGCGGCGGCTTCGACATCGCCGCGGTGTGGGACCGCAGCCGCGATCTGTTCGTGAAGAACGGCGACATCTTCATCGGCTGGAGCTCCAAGTCGGTGATCGTCAATGCGCTCAAGCAGTGGAACCCGACCCGCTATGCCGGGCTCAACTGGCCGTACCTGCCGGCCACCCCGGGCAGCAACAGCGGCGCCAACGACGGCATCACGTTCGACATCGCCTCGCAGATCGGCGCGTTCGTGCGCGCCAACGGCAAGCCCGGCCACCCGTTGCGCGGCCTGCGCATCAAGCACGTCATCGAGTCCGGGTTCTCGCAGGACGGCGGCTTCACGTTCACCCAGGCTGACTTCTTCCACGCGCTCGCGCGCCTGCCCGGCGGCGGCCCGGTCTACGACGGCTACGTCCCGATGGGCACCAACGGCCCGAGCAACATCAACTTCGGGCTCACGCCGGCGGGCGCGCTGCCGGCCGGCGACGCGCGCCGCCAGATGCAGCCCCGCGACGCGCCGGTGATCCACGTCGACACCGAGACCGAGATCGCGCTGGGCCTCTTGACCCCGACCGGCCTTCTGTTCCGCCGCCCCGATAGCGACGCGCGCAACGACCGCTATCGGCTGTGGGAAGTCCCCGGCGCAGCCCACGTCTCCAACGACTTCGCCGAGCCGGTGTCGACGATCCAGCGCGACGCCGCCCAGATCCTCAAGGTCCAGCTCGCCGACCTGCCGCCCAACGGCTGCGCGCACCAGCAGTTCGTGCCCGGCCCAGCCGTCGGGATCCCCGGCGTGGTCAGCCCCGAGGACTATCCGTTCTCGTTCGTCCAGAATGCGGCGTTCGAGCACCTGATCGACTGGATCGAGCACAACCGCGCGCCGCCCCACGCCGCCGGCATCCAGGTCGACCTGACATCGACGCCGCGCGCCATTGTTCGCGACGCCCACGGCAACGCGCTCGGCGGCGTCCGCACGCCGTTCGTCGACGTGCCGATCGCGACCTTCGTCCCGACCGACACCGTCGCGGTGACGACCCCGCTCTCCGGGTTCTGCATCCTCGACGGTTACAACGTTCCGTTCGACGACGCGACGCTCGCGGCGCTGTACCGCAACCACGGCGATTACGTGGCGCGGTTCGCGCTCGGCAGCATCGGCCTGGTGCGCAACGGCTTCTGGCTCCTCCCCGACGCGATCTCGGCGATCGAGCGCGCGATCCGCGCCAACGTCCCGTAAAGGGCGCGCTACTTCGCCGGCAGCAGGATCGGCTCGAAGTACTGCTTGG
>DATIPJ010000079.1:0-9196 GCA_035472155.1 Kofleriaceae bacterium | reverse complement strand
AGCTCGCGCAGCCGCGGGCGCGCCGGGGCCTCGGCGACGGTCAGCGCCGCCCCGGCGAGAAACGGCGCGAGCACCAGCGCGAGGATCAGGCTGGTCTCGATCGCCATCGGGATGCCGTCGGCGGCCGAGGTCTGAAGCGCCTTGATCACGCCCACCGCCGCCGACGAATCGAGCGAGGTGAGCTCCTTCCAGCGCGGCGAGTTGCTCATCAGCTCGCCGAAGAACTGCGACAGGGCGAACAGGGTCGTGAGCGACGCGACCAGGAGCGCGATCGGCGACAGCAGGAGCAGCCGCCACTGCAGCGCGCGCCGCATGGCGCGAACGATGATGCCGAGGGTGGTGGTCATAGCGAGCTCACCAGCGAGAGGAGGGTTTCGACCCAGGTCGTGCCTTCGAGCGACCAGCGCGCCGACGGCAGGCGATGCGCCTCGCGGGTGCGCCCGTCGTCGAGCTTGTTGACGTCGGTGAGCACGCTGCCCGTCGGATCGAGCCGCGCCTGCGCGACCTTGACCGGACGCTCGAACACCCAGCGGTGCCAGCGCTCGCCGATCGGCCAGGAGATGCGCTCCTGGCTGCCGTCGGCGAACTCGATGATCACCGTCTGCGGCACCTGCGCGGCATGGCGCTGCGCGCGCACCACGCTGCGGAACGGGAACGGTCCCTTGTCGCGGTCGCCGTTGTAGCCCGACCGCTTGTCGTCGATCTCCTTCTCGACCTCGGCCTTGGTGCGGTCGACCATCTTGCCGTCCTTCTCGACACGGCCCGGCTGCGGCCGGATCTCCTCGGAGTCGACCATGTCGATCTCGTCATCGACGACGTCGCTCGCGTAGACCTGCTGATCGAACCAGCTGCGCACCGTGTCGGCCTGCTCGCCCGCGCCCTCGGCGAGCGCCTCGCGCAGGTCCGCGGCGCTGGGATGGCGATGGCGCCAGCGCGCGTAGTAGAGCTTCATGCCGCGCGCGACGACGTCGCCGCCGAGCCGCTTCTCGAGGTCGTGCATCACCAGCGCGGTGCGCGGATACACCGCGCCGTAGGTCCCCGACGTCATGCGGTGCCACGAGTTCCCGGCGATCGCGTCGGGGAGCGGGTGGCCCGCGGTGTAGCTGCCGCCGAGCCACTGGAAGTCCCAGATGTGGAGCGGCGGCGGCTGAAACCCGAGCTTGCCCACGAACCCGAAATCGAACGTCATGTCCTCGCCCTCGAGCATGCGCGAGTCCCACCACTCGTTCATGCCCTCGTCGAGGAATGGCTCCTCGAACTCGTTCGACGCCAAGAGGCCCATGAAGTAGCCGTGACCGAACTCGTGGACGGTCACGTAGCGCACGCCGGAGTCGACGAGCTTGCCGCCGCCGACCGTGGTGAAGAATGTCTCGTACTCCATGCCGCCCGACTCGAGCGCGTTGAACGGCGGTACGACGCACGTCACCTGCTTGTAGGGATACGGCCCCAGCGTCTCCGAGAAGTAGCGCAGCGCATCGATCGTGGCCTTGAGCGCGACCTTGCCCGAGCCCTCCCACTCCGGCGGATAGAGCACCGTCACGTCGACGTGCGGGCTTCCCGGTCCGTCGTAGCTGCCCTTGAGCGGCGGCGCGAAGCCATCCCACGCCGTGAACGCGACGTCGTGCACGTCGTCCTGATGGAAGTGGTGGACCACGCCCTCGGGCGTCTCGCGCGGCTCGCCGACGCGCCCGCCGACCGAGCCCACGGTGACGCCCTTGGGCACGACGAGCTCGAGGTCGTAGCTGCCCCAGTCGGCGTAGAACTCGGTGTGGAGGTGGAACTCGTGCACGTTCCAGCGCGGGGCGTCGGCGCCGCGCTCGCCGGCGAGCTCGAGCACGCCGATCTTGGGAAACCACTGCGCGACCAGGTGGTAGCTGCCGAACCAGCCGGTGCGCGCGATCACGCGCGGCAGCTGATCGTGGAACTTGATGTCGAGCGTGGTCTCGGCGCCCGGCGCGACCGGCTCGGGCAGATCGACGCGCAGCACGCTGCGATCGGTTGACGGACCGCCGTCGGGCTGGACGTAGCGCATCGTCGCCGCCTGCCCGCCCTGTGCGATCGACGCAACGTCGATGTAGCCCCACTGGCCATCCTTGATCTCGACCCCGCTGCGAAACCGCCCGTAGCGCGCCTTCTCGGTCATCCACGTCGAGCCCGGGCCCTCGAACCCGTTCAGGTACGTGTGGAGATAGATCGTCCGCACGTTGCGATCGCTGCGGTTCTTCCAGCGCAGCTTCTCGCTGCCCTCGATGGTGTGCTTCACCGGATCGAGCACCGCGTGCAGCTCGTAGCTCGCGACGCGGTCCGACAGCGTCGGCTCGCTACCCGTGCGCGGGCCGCCCCACGCCTCGGGCGCGCTCGGCGTGCGCACCGCGCCGGCGTCCCAGCCGAGCACCGGGATGCCGTCCTGGTTCTGGACGTTGGCGGGTGCGATCGGCGGCGCGACCGTGCCCGCCGGCCCTGCCGCCGGTTGCACGTCGCGGCCCGCGAGCGCGACGAGCCCACCGGCCGCCAGCGCGAGCGCAGCCGACGCGGTGGCGAGCCGTCGTCGGGCGAGAGCGTGAAGTCGCATCGAAGTCCTCCGGGATGCCATTGCGATCCCAGGATAGCGTCGCACGAGCCGACTCAATCGTTCATCGTTTTGCAATGAATAGCCGTCACGCACTCCGTGACGCGGAACGTCGCGCGTCAGCGCCTACCGGGAAGAGCAACTGAAAGGACGCTCCGTGGTCGCCGCGGATCACGAGGCGCGCATCGAGCTGCTCGGACAGCGTGCTCACCAGCCGCAGGCCCATCGACTCGACGCGCTCGATGTCGAAGCCCGCCGGCAGCCCGACGCCGTCGTCCTGCACGGTCAAGCTCAGCTCGCGTTCGCCGTGCGACCGCAGCTCGACCCGGATCGTCCCGGTGCGACCGTCCTTGAACCCGTGCTTGAGCGCGTTGGTGATCAGCTCGTTGACCACGAGCCCGCACGGGATGGCGCGCTCGACGCTCAGCGGGATCTGCTCGATCGCGAGCTCGAGCGACACTGCGGTCTGCGATGTGCCGGTGGCATGAAACACGTTGCCGGCGAGGTTGCGCACGTACTCGGAGAACTGAACCTGCGAGTAGTCCTTGGCCTGATAGAGCTGCTCGTGGATCAGCGCGATCGCCAGCACGCGGGTCTGGCACTCCTCGAGCGCCTCGCGCGCCGCGTCGTCGTCGATCCGCCGCGTCTGCATGTGGATCAGGCTCGAGATGACCTGCAGGTTGTTCTTCACGCGGTGGTGCACCTCCTGCAGCAGGACCTCGCGCTCGCGCAGGCTCTGCGACAGCGCGACCTGCTTGGTGCGCAGCGCCTCATCCTGCGCGCGGCGCTCGGTGAAATCGCGCGCGATCTCGGCGAAGCCCTCGAGCTCGCCGCCCGGGCCGCGCATCGCCGTGATCACGACGTTGCCCCAGAACCGCGAGCCGTCCTTGCGCACGAGCCAGCGTTCCTCCTCGTAGCGGCCGTACACGCGGGCCTGTTCGAGCACGAACCCCGGGCGGTTCACGAGCAGGTCCTCCTCGGAATAGAACGTCGCGAACGACTGCCCGAGCACCTCGCGGCGCGCATACCCGTTGAGGCGCTCTGCCCCGGCGGTCCAGGTCGCGATGTTGCCTTCGGCGTCGAGCATGAAGATCGCGTAATCCTCGACGCTCTCGACCAGGGTCTGGAAGCGCTCCTCGCTCCGGCGCACGGCGAGCGCGACCTCGCGATCGCGGAGCTGCTCGAGTGCCTTCAGGTGCTCGATCCACTGCCACACGCGCTCGGCGACCAGCTTGACCAGCGCGATCTCGCGATCTTCCCAGACGCGCCGCTCGTGCGTGCACACGGTCAGCACCGCCACCCATGCACCGTCGTGCAAGAGCGGGATCGACACCGCAGCGCGGATCGCCGACGGCTCGTAGGCCAGCTGGTACGACGACGCGGTGCGGGGATCGACCTCCGCGTCCTCGAGCGCCGTCGTGATCCCGCGCACCAGGTCGACCAGGATCGCGCCGCCGAATACCGACACCGGCATCTCGCCGGCCAGCGACGGCACGCCGACGGCGTAGTCGCGGCGGATCACGCCGCGGTCGGCGGCGACATCGATCTCGACGAACACGCAGCGCGAGACCTGCAGGTATTCGCCGAGCTGGATCGAGACGCGCTCGAGGACCTCGCCGATGTCGGTCGAGCTGCGCAGGCGGTCGGCGAGCTGGATCAGGAACATGCGGTCGCGCTCGCCTTGCTTGCGGGCCGTGATGTCGCGAAACACACCGCGAGCGGCTACCAGCGTGCCCGCGTCATCGCGCACGCCGCTCACATTGAGGCTGACCTCGACCGCGGTGCCATCCTTGCAGCGCAGCGTGCGCTCGACGTCGTGGAGGTGCCCCGCCCGCAGGAACTGCACACGGCGCACCCCGAGGTCAGCGTCTGCATCGGGGTGATAGAGCAACAGCCCCGGCTCGCCGATCAGCTCGGATCGCTGATAGCCCAGACGCGTGCACAGCGTCTGGTTGCAGTCGACGATCCGCGTGGTCGCGATGTCCACCTGCAGGTACATGTCCGGCGAATGCTCGTAGATCTCGCGGTAGCGCTGCTCGCTCTCGCGCAGCGCGACCTCGGCGCGCCGACGCTCGGCGATCTCGTCGCGGAGCTGGCGGTTGGACGCCGCCAGCTCGCCGGTGCGATGGCTCACCAGCTGCTCGAGGTCCTCGTGGCTGCGCTTGACCTCGCTGGCGTGGTCCTCGAGTCGCGCCGCCATGGCGTCGAACGCATGGCCGAGCTCGCCCAGCTCGTCGACGCGATCCGGCACGATGCGGACCGACAGATCGCCCGCAGCGAGGGCGCGGGTGGCCTTCGCGAGCGCGCGCACCGGGCGGATCAGCATCGCGGCGAGCACGATGCCGGTCAGGAGCGCGGCGATGCCGATGGCGATGCTCACGATCCCGCGCCGGATCGTGAGGCTCGTGATCGGTGCAATCAGCGTCGCGCGCGGCACCATGTAGAACACGGTCCAGTCGGTGGTCGACAGCTGCCGGTGCTCGGTCACCATGCGGTCGACGGTCTCGGCCTGCGGCGAGCCCGGGCGGAATGCGATCCCGGATGCGCTGGTGTGTGCGATCTGCGTCCCATCGCGGTCGAACACCGCGGCGAAGCTGCCCTCGCCGGCGAGCCCGTTGAAGCGGCTGGCCACGTGCCACAGCGCCTCGGCGTCGACCCACATCACCGCGACGCCGAGCACCGCGCGGTCCGGGCCGATCACCGGCGACGCATAGGCGATCGTCGGCGCGCCGAGCTCGGAGACGTAGGGATCCGAGATCGCAGGGCCGGCGAGCCCGCGCGCCACGTAGGGGTGCCCCTCCTCGGAGCCGACGAGCGCGGGCGCGGTCGCGGCGCGTACGCGGCCCTCGGGATCCACGAACCCAACCGCGCGGACCGGGTGGTCGCCGCCGGCCTGGATGCGCAAGCGGTCCAGGTCGATGGCTGCATCCGCGCCCGAAGTCTTGCGTGCATCGGGCGCGAGTAGCGCGAGTGCCTCGGGGGCGCTGGCCAGCCGCACGCTCTCGTGCTCGTACGCCTGGTTGAAGTGGTCGAGCTCGCCCGACAGCTGGTCGGCGCGCGCCGCGAGCAGGTCCGTCTCGTCGGCGAAGATCCGCGAGCGCGCCTCGCGGATGTTGATCACCGCGAGCACGGCGACCGGCAGCAGTGATGTCACCATCAGGGTCGCCGCGACCTTCACGCTCAGGGATCGATGGATCATCCGCTGCCTCCCGGGTCACAAGATGAAGGAGAAGGTCGTGCCCTCTCCGAGGAGGCTCTCCACCCAGACCCGGCCGCCGTGCCGTTGAATGATGCGCTGGACGATCGCCAGCCCGATCCCCGACCCCTCGAACTCGCTGGCCGCGTGGAGGCGCTCGAACGCGCGGAACAGGCGCTGCGCATGGCGCATGTCGAACCCCACGCCGTTGTCGCGCACGAACACCACGCGCGAGGCGTCGCTGTCGAAGCCGCCGAGCTCGATCCGCGCCCGCTCGGCCTTCTGCGTGAACTTCCAGGCGTTGCTGAACAGGTTGTCGAGCACGATGCGGAGCAGGCGCTGATCGCCGTCGATGAACAGCGCGTCCGGGATCACGATCTCGACACTGCGATCGGGGTGCGCGCGCTTGAGCACGTCGGTGATCTCGCGCGCCATCCGCGACAGGTCGACGCGCTGGCGCTGCAGCTCGGTCTGCGCCACGCGCGATAACCGCAGCAGGTCGTCGATGATGTGCGCCATGCGCGACGCGGCGCTGCGCACGAACCCGAGCTGCCGCATGCCCTCGGGCCCCAGGTTTGCCGCGTGGTCCTCGATCAGCGCCTGGCTGAAGCCATCGATGCCGCGCAGCGGCGCGCGCAGATCGTGCGCGACCGAGTAACTGAAGGCCTCGAGCTCGCGATTGGCGGCCTCGAGCTGCGACGTGCGCTCGACGACGCGCCGCTCGAGCTCGGCGTTGAGCCGGCGGATCTCGACGTCGGAGGCCGTATCGGCGGCTCGTTCGGCGGCTCGTTCGGGCACGGCGGCGAGCTCGCGCGACGAGAGCAGCTCGCGGCCGCGCGCGGTGACCAGCTGGACGATGTCGTCGACCGTACCGCCGAGCACCGCATCGTCGCTCCAGCCGGCGAGTGCCTGGGCCACCGGGTTGCGCAACGCCGTGCGCGCATCGGGGGAGTCTGCGCCCGCGATCGATTGCGCGGTGGACGAGAGCCAGCGCGCGCGCTCGCGCAGCCGTGCGCCGATGTCGCGCCGGTGGATCGCGATCTCGAGCGCGCAGCGCAGCTCGGCCGTGCGAAACGGCTTGATCAGGTAGCCGTGCGGCGCGGTGCGCTTGGCGCGCCGGAGCGTCTCGTCGTCGGCGTGCGCCGTCAGGTAGATGACCGGGACGTCCTGTTCGCCGCGGATCCGCGCCGCGGCCTCGACGCCGTCGATCGCACCAGCGAGCCGCACGTCCATCAAGATCGCATCGGGCTGCAGCGCCCGCGCGGCGTCGACCGCCTGCTCGCCGGTCGGAGTCACGCCGACGACGCGATAGCCGAGCGTCGTGAGTGTCTCGGCGAGATCGCGCGCGACAATGCGCTCATCTTCGACTACGAGAACACGCGCTGGCTCGTCGCCATGTTCTTCCTCGCTCGTCACAGACCTCGCGCCTTCGGCGTCACGGTACCGCGATTCGCGCGAGAGATCCCCTGTTCACCCGCAAGGCAGCGGCTACAGCCTGCGCGCAAAAAGCTGCCGCGCGTGCAGCACGCGCCGCGCGCAAGACGTGCGCTATAGGGATCGCCCTACGACCGGCGGCGGCGCAGGAGCACGGCGAGGAGACCGATCAGCGCGCCCGCCCCGGCGCCGGACCCGGTGCGGCATCCGCCATCATCGGCCGCGCGGCCCCCATCGTTGCCCGGGTCCTGTCCGTCGCCCGTGCTGTTGTTGCCGTTGCCATCGCCCGCGGGGGGCGCAACGATTGCGCGGCAGTGGCCCGGGTCGGCCACGAGGGTCGGGAACGGCGTGCCGATGATGCCGGTGAAGACGACATTATCGATGTCCCAGCCCGGAGCGCCGGTATCGACGTCGCTGCCCACGCGAAACCGCAGGCGGAACGCCTTGCCCGCGAGCGCCGTGCCGACGTTGAGCGACACGGTCGCAAACGCAGGGTAGCCCGCGCTCGTCCGTCCGTACGCCGGCCGGCCCGACAGCGGGTTGCCGCTCGTCGCCGACGTGCCGCTCAGCGTCGTGTTGTAGCCGGGGCTCGCGATCGCCGAGATGTCCTGCCAGGTCGCGCCGTTGTCGATCGAGTACTCGAGCACGCCGCCGTCGAACGCATTGGCGGCATTGGCCTCGAACGAGAACCGGTGATCGAAGTTGATGGTCAGTGGCCCGCCGCCGGCGATCAGCGATGGCGAGGTCAGGCTCGCGTCCGACGCGGCGTTGGCATCGGCACCGGTCCACAGACCGTCGAGCGCGCTCTTGCGCCCGTGGCTCCAGATCGCCGCCGAGCCCGACTGCGCCCACACGCTGCCGCCGGTGTCGAACGTATCGGTCGCCGAGGTCTCGGGCGCGTCGTCGGTGTTGAGCCGGATCGCGAGCACCGCGGCGACCGCGGCGTTGCAGCCGTTGGACGTCGTGGTGTTGACCGTGAAGTCGCCCGCGAGCGCGGCAGTGACGGTGTCGTCGAGGGTGATCGTGAACCGCGCGGTGGTCGAGGCATACGCGGCGAGCGCGCCGACGGCGATCGAGCCCTGCGCGATGTGGATGCCGGGCGTCGTCGAGCTGAGCGTCACGTTGACGTCGGCGAGCGCCGCCGGCCCGGGGTTCGCGACCATGACGCTGATGCGCGCCGACTCACCGGCGTCGAGCACGTCGTCGTTGTCGCAGCGCGCGACCGAGGCCAGCGCGGGCGCGGCGGGCGCGAGGCGGCCCTTGACCTCGAAGCTCTCGACGATGCCGCCGAACGTGGTGGAGTTGCGCGCCGGCGGGACGGCGCAGCTGCCGAAGCCGCGCTGCGCATACGCAGCGGCGAGCACGTCGTGGTCGGCCGGGTTGGCCGCGTGCGCGACCATGAGGATCGAGTCGCGCGTCTCGGTGACCGTGGCGTCGGTCGGCGCCATCAACAGACCACCGACCACGTACTGCTGCATCTTGCGCCGCGTCGCCAGGAAGTCGGCTCCCGGCTGCTGGAGCAGCGCCGAGTAGCCCTGCCACATCATCGAGCTCCAGACCTCGCCGCCGTTGTGGACCTCGGAGTTGGGGTTGGCGTTGGCGTTGAATGGATGCTCGGCCGTGCCGGCGGGCAGCGGCGTGCCATCGCCCATGTGGCGGAACGACAGCGGATTGACGTTGAGATCGAAGCTGTACGGCGCGCGGCGGATGCCGAAGTACACCGGGTCGGCGGGGAAGCCCTGCGTCGAGTACGTGGCGACCGGGAACACGCCGCCGAAGTTGTCGCCCGCGCGCACCATCGTGAGCATCGAGTCGAAGTCGCCCCAGCCCTCGCTCATCGCGCCGCACTGCCGCGTGTTGCACGCGGTGAGGCGGTGATGGAGGTAGTGCGCGAACTCGTGCGCGATCACGGTGAAGTCGAGCGTGCCCTCGAGATCGCCGGCGACGTTGCGGTGCATCTGCGCGGTGACCGGGCCGGCGGCGAGGTCGGCCTTGAG
>DATIPJ010000078.1:0-6027 GCA_035472155.1 Kofleriaceae bacterium | reverse complement strand
GCTCGGCGAGCGTTGTCGCCGCCAACACCCGCTCGGCCCAGACCTCGAGCTGCGCACCGGATGCCGACGCAACGCGACGCTCGATCTCGCCGTCGACTGCAGGGCCAAAACGTCGTCGCAGTAGGCGGAGCAGCAGCTTCCGTTCGCCTTGTTCCAGGCCCTGCTGCACACCCTCCTGGACTGCTTCCCGGCGCCAGATCTCAACAATATCCTGCGTGGTCATCAGAAATTCCTGGTCATCGCTGGTTTGCTGCGAAGGGTCGGTCGGCACCGTCAGCCGTAACCGTACCAGAATCGGTAGCGCGAGCCTACGTTCCGGTGCGTCCTCGGGCAGTGCCTGAAGGTCGGCGATCGCGCGCCTCATGACCGAGTCAGCGCCTAGCAGACGCACGAGCAGCGTGTCGCGCGCCACCCGCAGCTCGCTCACGACCACGAGCCTGGTGTGGTGGAGCGGCGGACTCTCGTAGAGACCGCAGAGGTCGCCCCGCATCGGACGGAATCCCAGGCCATCGATGCCGGCGTCGGGACGGCCCGAGGAGATCACCCACTGGATTGGAAGTGGAGGCAGGGTCTTTCTTCGCGACAGGTAATGCCGGAACTCGCCGTGCTTGATCAGGCACGTGCGTAGCTCGTCGCCGTTGGGTGTGTTGTGGAAGAACTCGAGTGTGACCGAGCCGCTGGTGATGCGCCCCAACAGGCCCAGATGGTCAGGCGCCGACGCCCCTGCATCGTGGGGTCCGACCCAGAGGTCGACGCGACGCGCGTCGGCCGGGACTTCCGCGTCGGTCTCGACAGAGCGGCGGCCTTCGAGCGCATCGCGAACCAGCTGTTTGCCGAACCGATCGAACGGTGTGCGCGTCACCGCGGCGACCATCGCACGACGCAATACGACGACAAAGAAACAGCGCGTGAACGAGAGGCCTTTGAGCATTGCACGCGGATCGAGCATCGATGCTTGTGAGCGCACGAGTCCCGCACACCTATGATCGAACAGACCGCCGTGGCGCGGGTCGCTCAGCTCGCGGCGCAGGAAGTCGAGGAAGAAGCGCGGCACGGCGTAGCCGATCGCCACAACGTCCACGATCCAGCCCGGGCGGCGGGAGGACGGTGACCATCACCGCAACCTACCCCGCAGCGCGCGTTCCTGGATCAGCTGGGCCTGCGTTTTGCGGCCCCACGCCGGCCCAAGTGCTCGAGCGACACGGCGAGCGCGACGCCGAGGACGTAGCAGACCAGATCGAAGGCGTGGAAGCCCTGGCCAAGCACGAGCCGGCCCGGGGTCGTCGCGCGTACACCGTCGATCCACGGCGCGTGATAGGCCTGCGAGAGCTCGATCGCGAAGCAGAATGCGACGGCAGCGATCGCGACGCGTGACGTCCGGACGCGCGGCGCCAGGAAGCCAACGCTCCAGAACACCATCGGCGCGTACAGCGCATCGCCGAGGTTCTTGGCGAGCCACCACGGCAGATGCCGGCTGTACGCGCGCGACGCCAGCCCCGCACCGATCGTGGCCACGGCCGCGGCGGCATAAACCCAGCGCGAACGCACGACCACCGATGCTGTCACGGCGCGAGGATACCGGCCCGGCGCAACGAGATGTGCTCCTCGCAGGAGGAAGGCGCAGAAGCGAGGGCGGCCTCGTAGGCGGCCGGACCGACGCGGACGACGAGTGCTTCGGCGGTGACGCCGCAACACATGGCGCCGTTGACCATGAAGGTCAGGCCGCCGAACATCTTTCGCTCGACGACGTCCCGCCGCCGCGCGAGGACTGCGCGAATGCGCGCCGCCGTGCGTTCGTCGTAGCTCATCGTCGCTACTGTAGCTTCGCGGGCTGCGGTGGCGCAGGTGGCATCTCGGGAAAGCTCGCGAGCTCGCGAGCTCGCGATCGAGCTGCGCCCACGTGGCCGCCCGCGACAGTCGCGGCAGTGGTAGCGACCGCCCGCGAAGGGCTCGGTGTCGCCGCACGCGGCGGGGATCCAGGGCAAGATCCTGGTCGAGTGTCCAAATCCGGCGCCCACGCGCGTCATAGGAATGTCGATCGATCAGGATCGACGAGCTCACGAGGACCACATGCCCAAGTATCTGTGCTTACAGCGCGCGCTGCCCGGCGGAGACCCGGAAGGCGCTCGGCCCTCCCCCACCGAGATGCAGGCGATGTACGCAAAGTTCACCGAGTGGCGCGAGAAGTTCCGGGACAACCTGACGGACCTCGGAGGTCGGCTCGGCCAGGGCGAGCTCGTCACCGCCGAGCGCGTGCCCGACGGACCGCTCGTCGAGGTCAAGGAGCTCGTGGGCGGGTACATGATCGTCTCGGCGGCGAGCCTCGCGGAAGCGATCGAGGTTGCGCGTGGCTGCCCGGGCCTCGTGCGACCCGGCTCGGGCGTGGAGGTCATCGAGATCCGCGCCCCGTGACGACCCTGGCGCTGGAGGAGCCGTTCTTCCGGCACGAGTACGGCCGGCTCGTCGCGATGCTGTCGCGCCGCGCGGGGATGCAGAACCTCGATGTCGTCGAGGATGCGGTGCAGTCCGCCTTGCTCGCAGCCCTGACGTCGTGGCCCCGCGGCGGCGTGCCCGACCACCCGTCCGCGTGGCTGTTCCGCGCGGCGTACAACTGCGTCGTCGGTGAGCTCCGGCGGCGAGGCCGCGTCGACCGGCTCACCGCACGATACGGCAGCGATGCCAGTGACGCGGTCGGAGACCCGCCCGCGGCAGCGCTCGACGGCGACGTGCGGGACGACATCCTTCGCATGCTGTTCGCTTGCTGCGACGAGTCGATGCCCGTCGAGTCTCAGCTGGCGATCGCGCTGACGACGCTGTGCGGCTTCGGCGTGCACGAGGTCGCGGAGCGGCTGTTCATCAGCGAGGCCAATGTCTACAAGCGGCTCGGTCGCGCGCGCAGTCGACTGCGAACGCTGCCGTTCGAGCCCGACGAGCTCTCGCCGCAGCAGCTGGCCGCGCGCCTCCCGGCGGTGCGGTCGGTCCTCTACGTGCTGTTCACCGAAGGCTATCTCTCGTCGCATGTCGATGGACCGATCCGCCGCGAGCTCTGCGAGGAAGCGACGCGGCTCGCGCATGTGCTGGCGGAGCACCCCGTGAGCGCGACGGCGGAGACCTTCGCGCTCGTCGCACTGATGCACCTGCACGGTGCGCGCATGGCGGCCCGGCAAGACGGCTCCGGCGGACTGCTGCTCCTCGAGGAGCAGGACCGCGCGCGCTGGGACCACGACGAGATCCAGCGCGGCCTGTCGTGGCTCGCAAGGTCCGCCGACGGCGACGTGTTCTCTCGCTACCACGCGGAGGCTGGCATCGCCGCGGAGCACTGCCTCGCGGCCTCGTTCGCCGAGACGCGCTGGGATCGGATCATCGAGTGCTACGAGCTGCTCGAGCGGCTGTCACCTTCTCCGATTCATACGCTGAATCGCGCGGTCGCCGTGGCGGAGCAGCATGGACCTGCCCGCGGGCTCAGCATCCTCGACGGGCTCGAGCCGCCGTCGTGGTTCGCCGGCTCGTATCTGTGGGCCGCCGTGCTCGCCGATCTCCACCGGCGCTGCGGTCATTCCGAGGCGGCGCGCGGCTATCGCGATGCGGCCATCGATGCCGCGCCTTCCCCCGCGGTCAAGGACGCGCTGCAGCGCCGCCTGCGAGACCCGTGACGCGAGGGCGCACGCTCACTGCGAGGGCGAGGGCGAGGGCGAGGCTCAGGGCTGCGCGGTCTGGCGGTGGAGCTGGGCCCAGGCGGTGGCGAGCTGGAACTCGGCGCTCACGAGGTTGCCCTGGGCGGTGGTGACCGCGGTCTGGGCGTCGGCGAGCTCGATCTGGCTGCCGAGGCCCTGGGTGTAGCGAGCTTCGGCCAGCTGGAGCTGCGCGCGCGCGGCGGTGACGGCCTCGGTGGAGGCCTGGACGTTGGCGCGGTTGGCGACGATCTGGGAGCGCGAGGAGTCGAGCTGCGAGGTCAGGGACACCAGGAGGGCGTCGCGCTGGGCGATGGAGCTCTGGACGTTGGCGCGCGCGATGCGGGCGTCGGCGGAGGCGCGGCCGCCGTCGAAGAGGTTCCAGCTGAGGGTGAGGCCCGCGCTCCAGCTTGGCTCGGGGCTCCAGTCGTTGGTGCCCGGCGCCCAGAGGGTGCTGGCGTTGGCGGAGAGGACCGGCCGCCGCTCGGCGCGCGCCGCGTCGAGGTTGGCGTCGGCGGCCTGGAGCTCCTTGTCGAGCTGCACGATCTCGGGGCGGCTCTTGCGCGCGGTGTCCACCAGCGCGACGAGGGCGGGAGGCTCGGCCTCCGACGGGGTCGGCCAGTTGGGCGAGACGATCGGCGAGTTGGCCGGGTCGACCCAGCCGATCGCCGAGCGCAGGTTCGCCAGGGCGATGGCCTCGTTGCTCTGCGCCTGTGCGAGGGCGGACTTGGCGTTGGCGTCGCGCGACTGGGCCTGGGCGACTTCGATCGGATCCTTGGCCTGCGCGGCGACGAACCGGCGGGCCTGGTCGAGGTGAGCGTCCTCGCTCTTGACCGTGGCCTCGGCGACCTGGACCAGCTTGCGGCGCGCGACCGCCTCGAGATAGGTGGTCTCGACACCCGTGCGCACGTCGAGCTGCGTGGTCCCGACCGCGGCGGCCGCGGCGTCGGCGGTGAGCTCGGCCGCGCGGATGCTCGCCGCGCTCTGGCCGAAGTCGTAGATCCGCCAGCTCGCCGAGGCCTGCAGGTTGGTCGACTCGCTGTGGGTGAAGAAGCCGCCCTCGGTGGTGCCGGTGCCCGTGCCGATGCCTGCGCCGCCGCGCGTGCTGCCGGTGGCGAGGGTGCCGCTGAGCCCGATCACCGGCCGGGTGCCGACGCGCGACAGATCGACCCGGCCCCGCGCGACCTCGAGCTGGGCGTTGGTCTGGCGCAGGCTGGGCTGCTGGCGCATCGCGATCTCGATCGCGCGCTCGAGCGTGAGGACCTCGGGGCCGCCGCTCGTCGTCGGCGCGGCCGGATTCGGGCCGCCCGGGGCGGCGGGCGTGGGCTGCGCCGGCGGGGTCGCCGGAGGTGGCGCAGGCTGCGCGCCGGGCTGGGCCGCTGCGGTGCCGGTCAGGGCGGCGACCAACATCACTGTTACCGACTTCATATCTCGTTACCTCGTGTAGTGCTCGTTCACAACGGACGTCACAGACGTCAGGTCTCGTAGCGCAGCGCCGTGATCGGATCGAGCCGCGAGGCGCGGATCGCTGGATACAGACCGAACACGACACCGACGCCGCCCGACACGAGGAACGCGATCGCCGCGGTCGTCGCCGGGAAGAAGAACTTCCAGCCGAAGTAGGCGGCCATGTACTTGGCCGCGGCGGCACCGAGCGCGAGGCCGAGCAGGCCACCGACCGTCGCCAGCACGAGCGACTCGACCAGGAACTGGGTCATCACGTCGATCGGCTTGGCGCCGACCGCCATGCGAATCCCGATCTCGCGCGTCCGCTCGATCACGCTCACCAGCATGATGTTCATGACGCCGATGCCGCCGACGAACAGCGAGACCCCCGCGACGATCGCGAGCAGGGTCGCGATGCGCTGCGTGGAATCCTGCTGGGCCTGCGCGAACTCGGCCGGGTTGCGAATGCGAAAGTCGTCCTCGTCGGTCGAGTCGAGCTTGTGGCGGTCGCGCAAGAGCCCGGTGATCTGGGACATCGTGCGCTCGGCCATGTCGTCGTTGACCATCGAGATCAGGATCTGGCCGCTGACGTACTTGGCCAGGCCCTTGGACAGCTTCTGCTGATAGGTCTTGACCGGGATGACGAGGATGTCGTCGTTGTCGCCCATCGGGCCCTGGCCCTTGGACGCCAGCACGCCGACGATCTCGTAGGGCTGGCCGGCGATGCGAATCGTTTGGCCGATCGGATTGGCGGTGCCGAACAGCTGGGTCGCGACGGTCTTGCCGATCACCGCGACCTTCGCGTTGCTGTTGCCGGTGTCCTCGTCGAACACCGCACCCTGCGCGGTGTTCCAGTTGCGGACCTTGAACCACGTCGCGGTCGTGCCGTTGATCGTGGTGTTCCAGTTCG
>DATIPJ010000077.1:0-18078 GCA_035472155.1 Kofleriaceae bacterium | reverse complement strand
GCGGTAGGTGAGCCGGCGCTTGAACGCCGGGTCGATCGCCGAGCCGAAGTTCGTCGTGAGGATCGCGATGCCCTCGAAGGTGTCGAGCCGCTGCAAGAGGTAGTTGACCTCCATGTTGGCGTAGCGGTCGACCGAGGTCTTGACCTCGGTGCGCTTGGCGAACAGCGAGTCGGCCTCGTCGAACAGCAGCATGACCTGGCCGTCCTCGGCGGCGTCGAACAGCGAGCCCAGGTTCTTCTCGGTCTCGCCGATCCACTTCGACGTGATGCGCGAGACGTCGACGCGATAGAGCTCGAGCCCGAGGTCGCGCGCGATCACCCCGGCGACCATGGTCTTGCCCGTGCCCGGGCTGCCCTGGAACAGTGCCGTGATGCCGCGCGCGGTCGTGATCGAGCGGTCGAAGCCCCACTGCTCGTAGACGGTCTTGCGGTGCCGCACGCGCGCCGTCAGCTCGAGCAGCGAATCGGTGATGTCCTCGGGGAGCACGATGTCGGCCCAGCTGGCGAGCCGGGTCACGCGGTTGGCCGTGGTGCCGAGGCGGTTCTCGAGGTGCTGGCGCACGGCATCGTCGAGCTCGCGCACCCAGGCGGCCGGCGCGGCGGGGCGATCGGGGCGGCGCGCGACCTCGGCGCATACGCGCTCGATCGTGCCCGGGCCGACGCGGTAGCGCGCGGCGAGCTCGCTCGGGTCGGACAGCTCGATCCGGTGGCGCTCGAGGGCGGTGGCCCACGACTCGCCGCGCATCTGCTCGTTGCGCGGCGGGATGTCGAGCAGCAGGTAGCCCGGGTCGAGCGGGATGCGCGCGTCGGCGGGCAGCCGCACGGCGATCGGCCCGGGATGCTCGCGCAGGACGACGCCCAGCTGGACCTTGAGGTCCGGCTCGTCGGTGCCGAGCTCGAGCCCGTCGATGCAGGGTACGAGGCCGCGCAGCTTCGCGCGCTGCAGCACGACCTCGAGCGTCGCGGGCAGCCGGCCGGCATCGCGCGGCATGGCGCTGAGATCGATGACGCCGAGCGCCCGGCCGGCGCGAGCGGCGAGCGCGGCGAGCAGGGTGTGGCGGCCGGCGCCGGTGCGTCCGCGCACGACGATGCGCGCCGGCTCGCGGTCGCGCGCCGCGGCGAGGTGCGAAAGCGCCTTGACGATCAGCGGCCGCGGCAGCTGTAGCTCCTCGAGGTCGCGATCGGCCGTGCGCTCGACGAGATGGGGCTCGGGCTCGCCGCCGAGCGCGAAGTTGGCGACGTAGCGCACCACGAGCGGGTCGACGGTGAGCGGGGCGAACGGCCGCTCGGCCGCGCCGACCTGGCCGGCATGGCCGAGCTGGCCGGTATGGATCAATCCGTAGCGGCGGAGCGGGCGGTCACCGTCGAGCTCGCGCGCGATCTGCGCCGCGTCGCCACCGAGCAGCTGGCCGAGCAGGAGCCCGAGCAGGTGCTCATCGACCAGCGGTCGGTCGGGGTCGTTGGCGAGGATGCCGTACAGCCGCGCGAGCTCGCCGCGCAGCCTGGGCGCGAGGATCGCGAACAGGATCGCGACTGCGGTCGGCGTGAGCGCGCAGTCGATCGCGAGCACGTCGATCGGGGTCAGGTGCGGCGCGCGCTCGCGATCCGCGGCGATCACGAGGTCCTCGATCGCGCGCAGCCGGACGATCGCGCTGACCAGCTCGTCGGGCTGCCGCCCGCTCGCGATCCGCAACAGGCCGCCGACCTCATCGGCGAACGGCGGGCGCGCCGGGTCGGGCTTGGCGATCCGCCCGGTGTCCCACGCCTCGGCGATCGCGGCGGCAGCGAGCGCGCCGATCAGCTGCAGCCGCAGCTCGACGGCGTGGGCGATCTGCGCGGGGCTCGCGGTCGACGTCGCGGTGACCGGATCGAGCTGCACGAGCGGCGCGTCGGGCAGTGGCTCGATCGCCGCGGGCACCTCGGGCGCAGGCGCCGCCGGCGTCGGCTGGGCCACGGTGGCGCCCTCGATCGCGGCGCTCGCTCCGTCGACGCCGGCCCCTTCCTGCGGCAACCCGAGGGCAGCGCCCCTGGCGGTGTGCAGCTCGCTGGGCTCGCTTGCGCTCGGCGCGGCCAGCGCGTCGAGCCGGACCAGCTCGAGGCCGCGCGCGTTCGCCAGCGCCACGCGCGACAGGCTCTCGTCGACCGCGAGCTCGAGCGTGCCCTCGGGCACCGCGAGGTCGCGGATCTGGCGCCCGAACCGCAGGTCGATGATGCTGACTCGGTCCTGCGTGCGCGCAAGCGCGAGGCCGCGCCGCGCGGCGATCGCGAGCTGGGTCACCGCGGGCAGCCGCAGCTGTGTGTTCTGCGCGCCGTCGGAGACCTGCGCGACCGTCAGCCGGAGCTCGGCGCCCTCACCGGCGGCGCTCGGGGTGGCGCGCTGCTGGACGAGCGCGAACAGACGCCCGTCGAGGATCAGCTGCGCATCCACCGGGCGCGCCGTCGGATCGCCGATCTGCTTGCGCCAGGCCTCGCCGATCGAGCTGCGCCACAACCGGAGCTGGCCGCCGTTCCACAACAGCCAGCGGTTGTCGGCGACCGGGAGGATCATCTCGCCGCCCGGGCCGGGCACCTCGACGCCGGCCGGCGTGGCGCGCACGAGCACCGGCTGCGCGCCGTGCCACACCGGCAGATGCGGCGCGATGCTCGACTGCAGGAACCGGCCGCCGGGGTCGACGTAATCGATGACTTCCGAGGCCACGAGGCTGCCGTCGCGCGCCGACAACCGGGTCAGCCGCCCGGCCGACATCGCCCATAGCTCTTCGCCGACCGGCACGATGTCGAGGAAGCCCTCGAGCTCGGTGCGAAACCGCACGTCGCCGGCGGGGTCATAGACGGTGATCTGCGGCGCCTCCGCTGCGAGCAGATCGCCGCGCGCCCCGAAGAACCGAATGATCCGACGCTGCCTCTGTGCCACGGCGCGCGGCATCGTAGCAGGCTGCGCCACGCTGTGCGCGGCGACGGGCTAGCGCTGGCGGATTACTCGATCCCCGTCGAGCCAGATCACCTTCTTGTCGTGAATCAGCACGGACCGCCGTCGAGCCATTCCCCGTCATGCATCGCGGTGGACGGGCGCTGTGTCCGACGGTCGCACAGAAGTCGCAGCTCATGTCGCGCGCTCGGGTAGTGCACAATCTTGCACACAGATTTTGCTGCGACTGGCTGCTGGCGCAGCCGTCCAGACATCGACTCTGAGTCTGTATTCTTGGTGTGGATTGCGAACTGTCAGAAGTGACAGCTTTGGCGAGCGCGTGCTCCTGCTACAATCGCTGAGTAGATGACTGCGGGGGTACAGCCGACGTTCGATGAGCTGATGGGTACGCTTGGTACGCTCGCCACGAAGCTCGCCGGCCACGAGGGCACGGCGATTCGCGAGCACCTCCGTCAGCTCGCGGCCGTGCTGACGACGCAAGGCTCTGTGCCGCCCGCCTCCGACATCGTGCTGCGCACGCGCGCGGCGGCGGTGCTCGAGCATCTGATCGCATCGGTCGTTCCGCTCGGTGCGCTCGCGCCGCTGAGGTCCTTGCGCGGCGTGAACCTCGGCGAGCTCGTCGACGGATTGCACAGCTTCATCGGTCTCTTGCGCGCACCTCCGGGACAGCGCCAGGTCCAGGTCGAGCAGCTGATCGCCGATCTGCAAGCGTCCCGCGTGCTGCGGCCGGTGCCGATCCAGGGGATCGAGATCGACGATGCAGCCGAGGCGCTCGCCGTGGAATCAGCGCGCCGCCACGGGCTCGAGGGCGCCGGGCTTCGCCGCGCCGTCGGCCGGATGAAGCGCGAGATGTTGACGCTGGTCCGCCAGCTCGAGCTGCGCGCGCGCGCCGAGACCCAGCGCGCCCAGACCGCGTCGGAGATGGAGCGCTTGCTCGACACGCTGCTCGGCGGCGGCGGCGCGCTGGGCAAGGTCCTCGTGCCCGAGCGCGCGGCGCTGGTCCAGGCGTTTCGCACCGTCGATCTCGCGCACATGGCCGCCGGCCTGCGCGTGCTCGGCCGCTGGTTCTCGACGCCCGCGGGCGACCCGGACCCGCACATCGCCGCGCTGCGCGCGCAGTTCACCGAGGCTGTCGGCCCTCCCACCGTGGGCGACCCCGCGCGCAGCGAGACCGAGCGCCGCGCCGATTTCGATCGCTACATCCGCGGCGCCGTCGACGAGATCTTCCGCGCGACCAACCCGGCGTCGTAAGTCTACGTCAGGGTCGGGCGATCCACCGCGACGCCCATCGCGTGATAGCCCTTGTCGACATAGATCGTCGAGCCCGTGATCCCGGCGGCGAGCGGGCTCGACAGGAACGCGGCGGTCGTCGCGACCTCGGCGGCGGTGATCGCCTCCGGCAGCGGCGAGTTCAGCTTGGCGTACTCGATCATCCGCTCGATGAAGCCGATCGCGCTCGCCGCGCGCGACGCGAACGGCCCGGCCGAGATGACGTTCACGCGGTGGCCCCACTTGCGCCCGGCCTCGTAGGCCAGAAGGCGCGTGTCGGACTCGAGCGCGGCCTTGGCCGACGACATGCCGCCGCCGTAGCCGGGCACCGCGCGCTGCGAAGCCATGTACGACAGCGACACGAACGACCCGCCGGGCCGCATCACCGGCCCGAGCGCGCTCACCATCGAGACCATCGAGTACGCCGACGCCGACACCGCGCTGAGGTAGCCCTTGCGCGAGGTCTCGAGCAGTGGCTTCTTCACCTCGGAGCCGTTGGCGAGGCTGTGCACGACGATGTCGACCCCGCCGTCGGCGGCGATCGCGGCGGCGAGCCCGCCGATCGTGAAGTCGCCGAGGTCGCGGTAGCGGCGGCTCGCGCGCAGGTCCTCGGGCGCGTCCTCGAGCCGATCGTACTCCGCGTCGAGCGCGTAGATCTTGGCGAACGACAGCTTGCCGCCGTCGCTCATCGCGAGCGATGCGTCCATCTTGCCGCGCTCGAGCAGCGTCTTGAAGATGCCGAGCGCGGGCGGCCAGGTCCCGACCGAGACCGTCGCGCCGGCCTCGGCGAGCGCCTTGGCGATCGCGAAGCCGAAGCCGCCGTCGTCGGCGACGCCCGCCACCAGCGCGTGCTTACCCTTGAGGTCGATCGTCAACATGCGGGGGTGATCGCGCGAAACCACCGCGGAATCAACCGCCGCGGCGGCCAGGGCACGCGATCGCGATGCTAGGGTGGCCGCGTGAAAGAACGCCTGCTTCGCGGCGCCGCGCAGGCCATGATGCGATCGCCGCTGGTCCGCGTCCTCGCCCGCAGCCGCCAGGGCGGCAGCGACGGCGATCTCGACCGCCAGATCGCCGCCATCCTCGCGGCGCAGCGCCTCCTGCGCCTGCCGGCGCTCGAGTCGATGCCGCCGGTGCGCGCCCGCGCCTACGCCGAGACCAGCCTCGCGGCGTTCGAGGTCGCACCCGCGCCGATGGCCGAGGTCATCGACACCACCGTCGCCGGACGCCACGGCGCGATCCCCGTGCGCATCTTCGTCCCGCCCGGCGCCGGCCCGCACTGGCTCGTCTACTTCCACGGTGGCGGCGGCGTGATCGGCTCGATCCGCACCGCGGAGCCGGTGACGCGGCTGCTCGCAGCCGAGACCGGCTGCGTCGTCGCCTCCGTCGAGTACCGCCTCGGCCCCGAGCACCGGCACCCGGCAGCCATCGAGGACGCGTGCGCCGCCTGGGACGCCCTCGTCGCCCGCGCGCACGGCGGCCGCATCGCAGTCGCGGGCGACAGCTTCGGGGGCTTCCTCTCGGCCCACGTCGATCACTACACGCGTGCGAGCGGTAGCCGCCGCCCGGACCTCCAGGTCCTGCTCTACCCGGCGACCGATCTGACGCACACGGCGCCGTCGGTCGACCGCCACGCCCATGGCTATCTGCTCACGCGCTCGATGATCGAGTGGTTCCGCAGCCACTATCTCAGCGACCACGACGACCGCCGCGCGGTCTCGCCGATGTACTGGCCCGATCTGCGCGGCGCCGCGCGCGCGATCGTCGTCACCGCCGGCTACGACCCGCTCGTCGACGAGGGCGACCGCTACGCCGAGCGCTTGCGCGCCGCCGGCACCTGGGTCCGCCACCGCCGCCACCCGTCGCTCATCCACGGCTTCATCAGCCTGGGCGGCGCGGTCGTCGCCGCGCGCGCGGCCCTCGACGAGCTCTGCGCCGACATCCGCGACGCCCTTGGCGACAGCGCCGCGGCCCCGGCCTAACGGCGGATCGGCCCGGGGCTTACACGTTCGCCGGGCTGGCCTCGGCCGCGCGTCCGAGGCAAGCTGAGGCGACGTGAGATACGAGGCGAAGATCGGATGGCGCTACCTCTATGGTGGCAAGCGCGACAAGGTGATGCAGTGGTTCGCGCTCGTCGGCGTGGTGGGCATGCTGGCGGGGATCACGACGCTGACCATGTCCGAGGGGACGAACCCGGTCGGCGTGGCGACGCTCGTGATCAGCATGATCTGGACCTCGGTGTTCTCGCTGCTCTCGGTGTTCACGGTGTTCACCAGCGTCTCGATGCTCGGCGTGGTGCTCGGCGTGGCGGCGCTCACCGTCGTGCTCGCGGTGACCACCGGGTTCCAGAAGCAGTTTCGCGACAAGGTGCTCGGGGTCAACGCCCACGTGATCGTCCTCAAGTCGCAGACCACGTTCGCCGAGTACCGCGACGTGATGCGGACGGCGCGCGAGATCGATCCCGACGTGCTCGCGGTGCAGCCGTTCATCTTCGCCGAGATGCTCGCCACCAACGGCCAGGGCGCGCTGTCGGGCGTGGCGATCAAGGGCATCGATCCGAAGCTCGTGCGCGGCGTGCTCGATCTCGAGAAGCACATGGTGCAGGGCTCGGTCGACTCGCTGCTCGTCGAGGCGTGCCCGCCGGGCGATGCCGCCAAGCCCGCCGCCGTGCTCGACAAGCCCAAGTGCATGCCCAACCCGCCGATCATCATGGGCAAGGAGCTGGCGCACAAGCTCAAGGCCAAGATCGGCGACGTCGTGACCGTCGTGGTGCCGCTGTCGAACATCGACTTCGACGCCTGGCGCGCCAAGGCGAGCGCCCCGCGGACGCGCAAGTTCACGGTGACCGGCATCTTCTACAGCGGCTTCGACGAGTACGACCGGCGGCTCATGTACACGTCGCTGACCGACACCCAGGACCTCGTCGGGCGCGGCGACCAGGTGATGGGCGTCGAGCTCAAGGTCAAGGACGTCGACCGCGCCGAGGAGATCGCGCGCCGGCTCGAGAAGGCGCTCGGCGGGCCGCCCTACCAGGTCCAGGACTGGTACGAGCTCAATCACAACCTGTTCATGGCGCTCAAGCTGCAGAAGCTGGCGCTGGTCGTGATCCTGACGCTGATCATCATCGTGGCGGCGGTCAACATGGTGTCGGCGTTGACCATGAAGGTCACCGAGAAGACGCGCGAGATCGCGATCATGAAGTCGATGGGGTCGAGCTCGTCGAGCGTGGCGCTGGTGTTCCAGGTCTTCGGCGTGGCGATCGGTGCCGGCGGCACGGTGGTCGGCGTCGCGATCGGCCTGGTCACCTGTTACGTCATGTCGCGCTATGGGTATCACCTCGATCCCAAGGTGTATTTGATCGACCGGCTGCCGATCGAGGTCCGGCCGCTCGAGGTGCTGCTGATGGCCGGCGTCACGATGGCGATCAGCGTGGTCTCGACGCTCGTGCCGTCGCAAACCGCGGCGGCGCTGCGGCCCGTCGAGGGTCTGCGCTACGACTGAGTCGGTGATAGTGGATCTGGCGCGGCGCGCGTGATATTCGCGGAATCATGGCGCAAGCGACCGTGATCGGTATCGTCGGTGGTACCGGCCTGTACGACCTCGAGGGCCTGACCGACCAGCGCTGGGCGCGCGTCGACTCGCCGTTCGGCGCGCCGTCCGATGAGCTGTTGTTCGGGACGCTCGGCGAGGTCCAGGTCGTGTTCCTGCCGCGCCACGGCCGCGGTCATCGCATTCCGCCGCACGAGATCAACTTCCGCGCGAACATCGATGCGCTCAAGCGCGCGGGTGCGACGTCGGTGCTCTCGATCAGCGCGGTCGGCTCGCTGCGTGCGGACCTGCCGCCCGGCGCGTTCGTGCTCGTCGATCAGTTCATCGACCGCACGCTGCGCGGGCCCAAGACGTTCTTCACGACCGGGCTCGTCGCGCACGTGTCGATGGCACACCCGACGTGCAAGCGGCTGGTCGGTCACCTCGGCGCGGTCGCCGACGAGCGGCGCTTGCCGCACGCCAAGACCGGCACGTACTGCGTGATGGAGGGCCCGCAGTTCTCGAGCCTCGCCGAGTCGAAGCTGCACCAGAGCTTCGGCTGCGACGTGATCGGCATGACCAACATGCCCGAGGCCAAGCTCGCTCGAGAAGCGGAGCTATGTTATTCCACGGTCGCGATGGTGACGGATTTCGACTGCTGGCATCCGGACCACGATCACGTCCAGGTGTCCGACGTCATCAAGGTGATGCACGCGAACTCGGCCAACGCCAAGCAGCTGCTGCGCGAGGTCATCCCGCGGATCGCGGCCGATGCCGCGCCCTGCGCCCACGGCTGCGATCGCGCGCTCGAGTTTGCGGTGCTCACGCCGCCGTCGCACCGCGACCCCGAGATGATCGCGCGGCTCGATGCGGTCGCCGGCCGCGTGCTCGGCAAGAGGGCGCCATGAGCGGACCGAGCATCAAGCGCCTGATCCGCACCGTGCCCGACTTCCCGCGGCCCGGGATCCAGTTTCGCGACATCACGCCGCTGCTCGCCGACGCCAGCGGGTTCCGCGAGGTGATCGACGCACTGGCCGAGCGCTACCGCGGCAAGGTCGACAAGGTGGCGGCGATCGAGGCGCGCGGCTTCATCTTCGGCGCGGCGCTCGCGCATGTGATCGGCGCGGGCTTCGTGCCGTTCCGCAAGCCCGGGCGGCTGCCGCACACGCTGATCGGCCACGACTACGAGCTCGAGTACGGCACCAACCGCGTCGAGGTCCACGTCGACGGGGTCGCCGCCGGCGAGCGCGTGGTCGTCGTCGACGATCTGATCGCGACTGGCGGCACCGCGGCGGCCACGGTTGCGCTGCTCGAGCGCATCGGCGCGACCATCGTCGAGTGCGCGTTCGTGATCGATCTGGTCGACATCGGCGGTCGGGAGCGGCTGGAGAAGCGGGGACACAAGGTGTTTGCGCTGTGCGCGTTCACCGAAGACGAAGTCGCATGAAGGTCGAGGGGCGGTGGCGGCGGACCATCGAGGTCGAAGGCGATCGATCGGTCACCGTGCTGGATCAGGCGCGGCTGCCCTACGAGATCGCGTGGATGCGGCTGGTCGAGCTCGGCGACGCGGTGCGCGCGATCCGCGACATGCACGTGCGCGGCGCGCCGCTGATCGGTGCGACCGCGGCGTACGGCGTCGCGCTCGCGATGCGCAGCGATCCGAGCGCCACCGGGCTCGCCGCGGCGTGCACGGCGCTCGCCGCCACGCGTCCGACGGCGATCAACCTTCTGTGGGCGCTCGGCGAGATGCGCGCGGCGCTCGACGGCGCGGCCACCGGTGCGCGCGCCGACCTGGCGTATGCCGCGGCGAGCGCGATCGCCGAGGCCGATGTCGCGCAGTGCGAGGCGATCGGGCGCCACGGTCTGGGCCCGTTGCGCGCGGCCGCCGAGCGCGCAGGCAGCCGGCCGGTCCGCGTGCTCACCCACTGCAACGCGGGCTGGCTCGCCACCGTCGACTGGGGCACGGCGCTCGCGCCGATCTACGTCGCGCACCGCGAGGGCCTGCGCCTCCACGTCTGGGTCGACGAGACCCGCCCACGCAACCAGGGCATGCTCACCGCGTGGGAGCTCGCGCAGGAAGGCGTGCCGCACACCGTGATCGCCGATAACCAGGGCGGCCACCTGATGCAGCGCGGCGAGGTCGACCTCTGCATCGTCGGCACCGACCGCACCACGCGCAACGGCGATGTCTGCAACAAGATCGGCACGTACTTGAAGGCGCTCGCGGCGCGCGACAACGGCGTGCCGTTCTACGCGGCGGTGCCGTCGTCGTCGATCGACTGGCGCGTGGCCGAGCCGCGCGAGATCCCGATCGAGGAGCGCGACGGCGACGAGCTGCGCTTCGTGCGCGGCCGCGATGCCCACGGCGCGCCTGCCCGGGTCGAGGTCGTGCCGCCGGGCAGCCCGGTCGCCAACGCGGCGTTCGACGTCACGCCGCATCGCCTGATGACGGGCCTCATCACCGAGCGCGGCATCGCGCCGGCGACGCGCGAGGGCCTGGGCGCGCTGTTCCCCGAGCACGCGCGGCCATGAACCGGCTGCGCGAAGACCTGGTCGTCACCGCGCGCCGGATGAGCGACCTCGGGCTCACCCCCGGGATGTCGGGCAACGTCAGCGTGCGCACCCCGACTGGGCTGCTCGTCACGCCGTCGGGCATGCCGTACAGCGAGCTGGTCCCCGACGACGCGGTCGAGCTCAAGCACGACGGCTCGATGCGCGCCGGCCAGCGCACGCCGACGACGGAGTGGCAGCTCCACCGCGACATCCTCGGCGCGCGCCAGGACATCTCGGCGATCGTCCACACCCACTCGCTGTTCTGCACCACGATCTCGTGCCTGCGCCGCGAGATCCCCGCGATCCACTACATGGTCGTGCTCGCCGGCACCGATGCGATCCCGTGCGCCGAGTACGCCACGTTCGGAAGCGCGCAGCTCGCCCTCAACGCGGTCACGGCGCTCGGCGGCGGCAACGCCTGCTTGCTCGCCAACCACGGCATGGTGGCGCTCGGAGAAACCCTGGCAAGGGCGCTCCGGCTCGCCGCCGAGGTCGAGACCCTCGCGTCGCAGTACTGGCACGCCGCGCAGCTCGGGACGCCGCACATCCTCGACGCCGACGAGCTTGCCCGCGTGCGCGCGAAATTCGCCGGCTACGGCCAGGCCCGTCCGCGCCCCAAGCGCTCGTGGTGAGCGGGCGCAGTGCGCCCTACATCTTGAACATTCGCGTCCGCGGGCGATTTGAGATCGGGGAAAATGGCCCATCCGATCACGCTGCACACGCCGACCCCCGAAGAAGCGCCGCTCCAGGACAAGCTCAACGAGGCGCTGGTCCGCGAGCTCCTGCATCGCACCCGGAGCGCCAGCGTCGCGCTCCTGCTCGCGACGCTCCTGTTGTGGACGATCGTCGGCCCGTACAACGGCTCGTTCGTGCTCGCGTTGTTCGTCGCGCTCGCCGGCTTCACGGTGATCCGCATGGCCGGCTCGATCTGGATCGAGCGACGCGCGGCGAAGCGGTTCAACACGATGCGCGTGTTCCGCTGGTTCGTCGCGATGAGCGTGCTGATCGGCGCGAGCCTGGGCGCGATCATCCTGGCGTCGTATCCGACCCTGCCGCCGCTCCGCGTCGCGATGTGCTCGGTGTGCATCGTCGGCATCAACTCGGCGGCGCTGGTCTCGCTCGCCGGCAGCCCGCTGGTCTACGTGGTCTACGTCGGCGCGAACATGGCCGCCCTGACGCACGTCGCGTTCGCGCACCCGATCCAGGGCCTCGAGCTGCCCTTCCAGATCATGCAGATCGTGTACAGCCTCGCGCTGTTCGTGATGATGCTGACCGTGCATCGCTCGCTGCGCCACAGCATCGTGCTGCGCTTGCAGCTCGCCGCCAGCCTCGGCAATTTGCGCGACACCCAGGCGCGCCTGGTCGATGCGTCGCGCCAGGCCGGCCGCGCCGATGTCGCGGTCGAGGTGCTGCACAGCGTCGGTAACGCGCTCAACAGCGTGAACGTCTCGGCCGCGCTCGCGAGCGAGGTCGTGGCGAAGTCCAAGGCCAACAACTTGCCCAAGGTGGTCGAGATCGTGCTCCAGCACCGCGACGACTTCAGCGCGTTCGTGCGCGACGATCCGCGCGGCCAGAAGCTACCCGATTACCTCGCCCAGCTCTCGGAGGTCGTCGTGCGCGACAACCGCGCGGTGACCACCGAGCTGCAGTCGCTGGCGCGCCACGTCGACCAGATCAAGCTGATCGTCGCCTCGCAGCAGGACCGCGTGCGGACGAGCGACGTCGCCGAGAGCTTCGATGTCCCCGGGTTGCTCGACGACGCGCTGCGCATCGCGCACTACGAGGAGCAGGCGATCGAGGTGACGCGGCTGTGCGACGAGCTGCCGCGCGCGAGCCTCGACCGCCACAAGGTGCTGCAGGTCCTCATCGTCCTGCTCGCCAACGCGCGCGACGCCGTGATGACGCGCGAACGCGGCGAGCGCCGCATCACCATCCATGCGCGCCGCGGCACCGCGGGCGACCTCGAGATCGCCGTCGAGGACAACGGCTGCGGCATCGAGCCCGACCACCTCGAGAGGATGTTCAGCCTCGGCTTCACGACCAAGCCGAGCGGGCGCGGCATCGGCCTGCACTACAGCGCGTGCGCCGCCCGCGAGCTCAAGGGCAACCTCACGGCGCGCTCGGCGGGCGTGGGCAGCGGCTCGTCGTTCCTGCTCGCGCTGCCGTTCGGCGCCCCCACCGCGTAGCCATGGCGATCAACCCGATCACGTTGACGAGGCCGACGCCGGACGAGGCGCCGTTCGAGGACAAGCTCAACGAGTCGCTGGTCCGCGAGCTGCTCGGGCGCGCTCGCAGCGCCGCGGTCGCGCTGTTCGGGACGATCTGGCTCCTGTGGCTGATCGTCGGCCCGTCGACCGGGCGGTTCGTCGCCGGGCTGTTCCTCGCGATGATCGGCTTCGCCGTGATCCGCGTGGTCGGCGCGGTCTGGCTCGAGCGTCAGCCGCGCGAGCGCATCGCGCCGATGCACGCGTTCGCGTGGTTCACGGCGATGAGCACGCTGATCGGCATCGCGCTCGGCGCGATCGTGCTGGCGTCGTATTCGACGATCTCCCCGCTGGGCGTGGCGCTGTGCTCGGTGGCGATGATCGGCATCAACTCGGGCGCGCTGGTCTCGCTCGCGCCGAGCCCGCTGGTCTACCTGCTCTACGTCGGCAGCAACATGTCGGCGGTGACCTACTTCGCGTTCGCGCACCCGCTGGTCGGCCAGGAGCTCGTGTTTCAGGTCCTGCAGCTGGTGTACTCCGCCGCGCTGGTGGTGCTCCTGCGCAACGTGCACCGCTCGCTGCGCAGCGGCGTCCTCACGCGCCTGCGCCTCGCCGCCAGCCTCGAGCAGCTGCGCCACACGCAGGCCGAGCTGGTCGAGGCCTCGCGCCAGGCCGGCCGCGCCGACGTCGCGACGGAGCTGCTCCACAGCGTCGGCAACGTCCTCAACAGCGTCAACGTCTCGGCGACGCTGGTCGGCGACATCGTCGGGCGCTCGAAGACCCACAACCTGTCCAAGGTGGTCGCGATCCTGACGCAGCACCGCGACGACCTCGGCCCGTTCCTGCGCGACGACCCGCGCGGCCAGAAGCTCCCCGACTACTTCACCCAGCTGGTCAACGTCGTCGAGCGCGACAACGCCACCGTGAAGAGCGAGCTCGAGACGCTGACCCGCCACGTCGACCACATCAAGGTGCTGGTCGCCTCGCAGCACAGCCACGCCCGGCCGAGCGACGTCGTCGAGACCTTCGACGTCGACGGCCTGCTCGAGGACGCGATCCGGCTCAGCGCCGCCACTCACGGCAACCACGGCATCGAGGTCGTGCGGCGGTTCAACCACCTGCCGCCGGCGACGCTCGACCGCCACAAGGCGCTTCAGATCCTGCTCATCCTGCTCGGCAACGCGCGCGACGCCGTCATGGCACGCCCCTCGGGCGAGCGCCGGATCACCGTGCACACCCGCCGCGCGGCGAGCGGCGAGCTCGAGATCGCCATCGGGGACAACGGCTGCGGCATCGACACCGTGAACCTCGACCGCATCTTCGGCCTGGGCTTCACGACCAAGCCGACCGGCCACGGCCTGGGCCTGCACTACGGCGCATGTGCCGCACGCGAGCTGCGCGGCCAGCTCAGTGTGCACTCCGACGGCCTCGGCACCGGCGCCGCATTCCTGCTCGCCCTGCCGTTCGGCGCCACCCCCGCCTAGCCGCGATCACGCGACATCCTCACCCGCAATCGATTGTCGCCGAACTCGCGTCTGAAACCGGCGGTGACACGTCTGGTCGGCGGAGGCGCCGCGGAAGATCCCACGATGCGCTGGTGCGCAGCACGCGGGCATCTGGATCGCCGGCGATGAGACGAGCGCTAGTCGCGGCGCATGCCGAGCCGCTGGGCGAGCTGCGCGGCGGCGGGTACCGTCGGGTCGATCGCGAGCGCGACGTGGAGGTGCCAGCGCGCGGCGTCGACGTCGCCGGCGGCGGCGCACAGGAGGGCCAGGGCGACGAGGGCGCGCGGCCAGGGGCGGCGGCCGAGGAGCAGCTCCTCGAGTGCGCGTCGCTCGGTGACGGCGGCTTCGATGCGGTCGCGGCCGGAACCGACCTGCACGCGGTAGCGCGCCCAGGCGAGGTTGGCCTCGTACTCGGGGTGGCCGGGGAACTGACGGCAGGCTGCGGCCAGCTCGCCCATCGCGCGGTGGACGTCGCCCTCCGCCAGGGAGCGCTGGCCGCGCGCGAAGGCGGCCGCGGCGGAGCGGGCGGTGGATGGGTCGATCGCCCACACCGTGTGCAGCTCGGGGAGCTTCTGGCGCAGCCAGTCGTGGTAGCGGCCGCGCTGTGCGTGATCCACGAGGACGGCGTGCGCCTTGATCACCAGCTCCCAGGTCGGCTGCACGAGGCTCGCGAGGTCCGAGAGCTCGTGTGTCGCGAGCACCTCGGGCGCGAAGCGCAGCGCGATCATCTGCGCCGCTGCATCGATGTCCTCGACCTCGGCCAGCGGGCTGACCTCGAGCACGTCGTAGAACGTGCTGCCCTCGAGGCGCGCGGCGCGGGCGCGCAGGTGGGCCCGCACGTCGGCCAGAGCGCGCCGCGGCGTCGTGGCCACATCGCGGATCTCGGGCGTGAGCTCGATGGCGCCCATCGAGACGAGCGCCCACAGCAGGCGCGCCGATCGGATCTGGTCGAGCGGCCCGCGCTTCACGTGCGTCGCCAGGGTCAGCGTGCCGTCGACGGGCGCCACCGTCTCGAGCTCGGGCACCGTGAGCAGGCGCTCGTCGCGCAGCTGATCCAGCCGCGCGGTCGGCGTCGCATAACAGCCGACGTACCAGCGCAGCGCCGCGCGCGGAATCGCAATGTCCACTGTCCGCGCCGCCGCCAGCGTTTCGTGCCATGCGGCCAGCGACGCCTCGGCGGCCGCCAGCCCGAGCGCCGCGCGCAGCACGGGCCATCGCATCTCGGCCGCGAGCCGGAACCCCTCGGCGTCGCGGATCGCCGCGATCAGCGTCGCGATCCTGGCGGTCGCCGTCAGCAGCGTCACCCGCGCGGCCGGCGCACCTTCTCGCGCTGCGGGCGACTGCCCGATCGCCACGACACCCGGCACCGCCGGCTGATGTCGCCACGCGGCCGCGATTTCGACCAGCCGCTCCCCCAGATGATCGGCATCGACCACCACGACCTTGGCGATCGCACCGCCGCGCGGCCCGTCGATCTGTCCCGCGTCCCAGCGCGCGATCACCCCGGCTTGCACGAGCTGCTCCTCGAGCCGGACGCCGAGCCCGACGTCGGAGAGTGCGAGAAGCACGGAGGTCACCCCGAAAACGTAACACCTCGTCGTCGGAGGTCACGATCATGGCGGGGTAGTGGCGGGGCGTCGGCGCGGTCATCGCAGCGACGGTGCGGGAAGAGCAGGCGCGGCCGGGGCCAAGGGTGTTTGTTGGACACCTTGATCTGCATACAAACCGTCTTGACTGACTGTTTTGGGGACGGTATGTACCGGGGCCGAATGCCGGAGGCGAAGCTCGACCCGGTTCGCGCGCCGCGCACGCAACAGCAGCGTCGCGAGGAGACCCGGCGTGCGCTGCTCGATGCGGCGGTGGAGAGCCTGATCGAGGTCGGCTTCGCACGGACCACGACGCTCGAGGTACAGCGCCGCGCCGAGGTCTCGCGCGGCGCGCTGCTGCATCACTTTCCATCGAAGGCCGAGCTGCTGGTCGCCGCGGTCGACCACCTGGCCGAGATGCGCGCGCGCGAGCTCAAGTCGCTGTCGTCGCAGCTGCCGCCGGAGGGGATGGAGCCGCCCGATGGGCCTCGTCGGGGGCATATCGACCATGCGCCCGGGGGCGATGCGCGGACCGGCGCGGTGCTCGACCTCCTGTGGCAGTGCTTCTCGGGCACCTTCTTCAAGGTGTCGATGGAGCTACGCACGGCGGCGCGCACGGACGCCGAGCTGCGCCGCGTGCTGGTCGTGGCCGAGCGATCGCTGCGTGACAGGATCGTCGCACAGAGCAGGACGCTGTTCGGGCGCGCCGTGGCCGAGCACCCGGCCCTGGAGCGCGCGCTCGATCTGACGCTGCAGCTGATGATCGGCGCGGCGATGTCGTCGGTGTTGCACGGCGAGACCTCGCATCTCGATGACCTGATCGAGGAATGGAAGACGCTGTTCCCACTCGTGCTGGCAAACGCGGGCGGCGCGGCCCAGGCCGAGCGCCGGAAGCTGAAAGGCAAGCGATGACCAAAGAGCTCAGATTCGATGGAAGAGTAGCGATCGTCACCGGCGCCGGCGGCGGCCTCGGCCGCGCGCACGCCCTGCTGCTCGCGTCGCGCGGCGCGAAGGTCGTCGTCAACGACCTCGGCGGCAGTCACACCGGCGAAGGCAAATCGTCGTCGATGGCCGACAAGGTCGTCGCCGAGAACAAGGAGAAAGGCGGCGAGGCGGTCGCCAACTACGACTCGGTCGAGGACGGCGACAAGATCGTCAAGACGGCGATCGACGCGTTCGGCAAGATCGATATCGTCATCAACAATGCGGGCATCCTGCGCGATGTCTCGTTCCCGAAGATGACGCAATCCGACTGGGACCTGGTGTATCGGGTCCACGTCCTCGGCGCATTCCGCGTCACCCACGCGGCGTGGCCGCACATGCGCGACGCCGGCTACGGCCGCGTCATCAACACCACGTCGGCCTCGGGCATCTACGGCAACTTCGGCCAGGCCAACTACTCGATGGCCAAGCTCGGCCTGCACGGCTTCACGCAGACCCTCGCGCTCGAGGGCAGGAAGCGCAACATCCTGGTCAACTCGATCGCGCCGACCGCGGGGTCGCGCATGACCGAGACCGTGATGCCGCCCGCGCTCGTCGAGGCGCTCAAGCCCGAGCTGGTCTCGCCGCTGGTCGCGCGCCTGGTCCACGAATCGAACGAGGAGACCGGCGCGCTGTTCGAGGTCGGCGGCGGCTTCTACGCGAAGCTGCGCTGGGAGCGCTCGGGCGGCAAGACGTTCCGGCTCGGCCGCAGCGTATCGGTCGAGGACGTCGATGCCTCGTGGCAGGACATCACGCAGTTCGACAAGGCGACGCACCCCGCCGCGATCGGCGAGGCGCTGCAGCCGCTGATCGAGAACGTCGAGGCCGGCCCGAGCAAGGGCGGCAACCAGTTCATCGATGTCGACGCGGCGCTCGGCCACAAGTATCCCGAGTTCCAGTCGAGCTACGACGAGCGCGACGTTGCGCTGTACGCGCTCGGTGTCGGCGCGGCGCACAATCCACTCGACGAGCGCGAGCTGCAGCTGGTGTACGAGCTCTCGGGCCGCGGCATGAAGGTCCTCCCCAGCTTCGGCGTGCTGCCCGCGATCAACTCGGTGTTCACGCAGGCCAAGCAGGGCATCAACGCGCCGGGGCTCACCTACGGCCTCGATCGCGTGCTGCATGGCGAGCAGTACACCGAGCTCAAGCGCCCGCTGCCCACCAAGGGCAAGCTGACCACGCGCGGCACGGTCAAGAACATCTACGACAAGGGCAAGGGCGCGGTCGTCATCACCGAGTTCGTCACGTACGACGAGCACGGCGACGAGCTGGTCAAGAACGAGCTGACGACGTTCGTGCGCGGCGCCGGCGGCTGGGGCGGCGATCGCGGCCCCAGCGTCGAGGTCAACGTCCCGCCCGCGCGCGACCCCGACCGCGTGATCGCCGAGAAGACCAGCGAGAACCAGGCGCTGCTCTACCGGCTGTCGGGCGACTGGAACCCGCTCCACGCCGACCCCGGCTTCGCCAAGGCGTTCGGGTTCACCCGGCCGATCCTGCACGGACTGTGCTTCTTCGGCTACGCCA
>DATIPJ010000076.1:0-2020 GCA_035472155.1 Kofleriaceae bacterium | reverse complement strand
CGAAGAGCTTGCGCGCCTCCGTATAGTCACGGAATGCGCGATTCAGCGTCGGATCCGTCTTGCTGGCCCGGACCACCATCGACGAGGCGTTGTCGAGGATGATGTGCTTGGGCACGCCGCCGAAAAAACCGCCAGGCGGCGTCCAGCCCCGCGCACACGTCGTCCACCGTTTGCGTGAAGGTGGGCCACACGTGCATGTACCGGCTCGTCGACAGCGTCACGATCAGCGCCCACAGCCGCCGCCCGAAATGCCCTTCGACGTGCCGCACTGGTGCGATCCCAAGGTGCACCCCGATCACCACGTGCAGGTGCTCAAGGCGCTGTACTCGGTGCCCACGCGCTACATCGGCAAGACGCTTGACGCGCGCGCCGACCGCACGTCGGTGCGCCTGTACCTCGGCACGGAGCTGATCAAGGTGCATCCGCGCAGGGCCGCCGGCGGGCGCTCGACGGATCCGAAGGACTTCCCGCCGGGGAAGGCGGCGTGGGCGCTGCGCGACGTGGACGCCGTCGTCCGCAACGCGCGCGAGCAGGGCGGGCACGTCGGCGCCTTCGTCGAGCGACTGCTCGGCGGGCCCGTGCCGTGGATCAAGCTGCGCCAGGGCTACGGCCTGCTGCGCCTCTGTCAGCGCTACGGCCAGGATCGCGTCAACGCGCTCTGTGCCCGCGCCCTCGCCTTCGACGTCATCGACGTGCGGCGCATCGAGGGCATGCTGAAGGACGCGCGGCGCACGGAGGACGCCGCCGTCGCCACCGGCCGCGTGATCGCGCTGCCTGCGCGCTTCGCGCGCGACGCCGCGGCCTTCGCCACGCGTGCAGTCACCGGCGGCAGACCCGCCGACGTCCAGGACGGAGGTGACCGATGAGCGCCCGATCGATCAGCCCTGATCTGGTGGCCGCGCTCAAGCGTCTGCGCCTCGGCGGCTTGCTGCCGACGCTGGCCGAGCGATTCTCCCTCGCCGAGAAGGAGGACACGCCGTACGAGGACCTCCTGCTCATGCTCCTCGTCGACGAGATCTCGCGGCGGGACAGCACGGCGTCGATCCGTCGCGCCGACGTGGCCGGCCTGGACCCCGACATGGTGCTCGAGCGCTGGGACAAGTCCGCGAAGGTGACGTACGACCGGCGGGTCATGAAAGAGCTCGTCTCGCTGCGATTCGTCGAGGACCACCGCAACGTCGTCGTCCTCGGGCCCGTCGGCGTCGGCAAGACCTTCCTTGCGAACGCACTCGGCCACCTCTGCTGCCGCGCGGGCTTCAACGTGCGGCTGCTGCGCGCCGACGCCCTCCTGCGGCTGCTGAAACAGAGCCGCATGGACAACTCGCGCGAGGCCGTCATGACCGAGCTCGCCACCGTCGACGTGCTCATCATCGACGACTTTGCGCTCGAGCCCATGAGCCGCGAGGAGAGCCGCGACATCTATCAGCTCTTCGTCGAGCGCAATGCCCGCCTCTCCACCGTCGTCACCAGTAACCGCGACACGGCCGAGTGGATCGCCGCCTTCGACGACGCGCTGCTGGCTCAGAGTGCCGTCGATCGATTCAAGAACAACGCCTTCGATCTGGTGGTCGACGGCGAGTCCTACAGATCGCGGCTCAAGCCCAACATCGACAAGCTGCCTCCTCCGCCTTCGGCTCCGGTGAAGAAGGTCGCTGCTCACCCGCGCAGCAAGGCCGCTGCCCGCCGTCGATGATCTCGTGATCGTCGGCCCCTACCGGGGCCTCCGGGCTCGACTCCGACCCGCGATCTGTGGCATCAGATCGCCAGGTCTTCGATGCCCGTCACCTGGCCCCATGGTCCTGGCGAGACGTGGCCCCATCCCCCTGGCGAGTGACAGTCGAGGAGTCGGTCCTGCATTCGCGTCACCAGTTCCTTCGCTGCGTGTGCCACGGCCCTTGCCTACTATCGACCGTGACGAACCACGGGACCGTAGCGTCACGCCCTCAGGGCTGCCGCCGTAAGAATGCGTCGATAGCAGCAGCGGCGTGGAGATTCAGTCTTGTGAATCTCAGAGTCATTG
>DATIPJ010000075.1:0-5489 GCA_035472155.1 Kofleriaceae bacterium | reverse complement strand
GCGCTGCGCGTGCGCGCCGGCCGCGATGCGTTCCACGGCCGCGTCGAGCTCGAGTTGCCGAGCGGCTGGACCGCCAAGCCCGCGGTGCACGAGGTCGCGCTCGCCAAGGCCGGCGACGAGACGACCGTGCGCTTCGAGGTGACGCCCGGCGCGCGCGCGGCCGCGGGCCCGGCTCGCCCCGTGGTGCGCGTCGGCGACACCGCGTGGTCGCTCCGCGAGGACACGATCGATTACGGCCACATCCCGATGCAGGTCGTGCTTCGTCCGGCCACCGTACAGCTCGTGCCGCTCTCGCTGCGCGTGCCCGCGGGCCGCGTCGGCTACGTGCGCGGCTCGGGCGACTCGATCGCCGCCGACCTCGCGCACGTCGGGTTCACCGTCGAGGAGATCGACGAGGAGGCGCTGCGCAGCGGCGACCTCGGCCGCTACAGCGCGATCGTCCTGGGCATCCGCGCGCTCAACACGCGCGACGCCGTGCGCGCCGCCCACGCGCGTCTGCTCTCGTACGTCGACCGCGGCGGCACGCTCGTGGTCCAGTACAACACGCTCGGCTTCGACGGCCCGCTCGGCCCGTACTCGCTCGAGCTCGGCCGCGACCGCATCACCGACGAGACCGCCGCGCCGGTCTTCATCGATCCCAAGGACCCGCTGCTCGCCGGCCCCAACAAGATCACCGCCGCCGACTTCGACGGGTGGGTCCAGGAGCGCGGCATCTACTTCGCCCACACGTGGGACTCGCACTACCGCCCGGTGCTGCGGTTCAGCGATCCGGGCGAGGGCCCGCTCGACGGCTCCCTCGTCGTCGCGCGCCACGGCAAGGGCACCTACATCTATACGGGCCTCGCGCTGTTCCGTCAGCTGCCCGCCGGCGTCCCCGGCGCGTACCGGCTGTTCGCCAACCTGATCGGAGCGGGCCGGTGAGCGAGCCCGGCGACGTCCGGGACCCCGACCGGCGAAGCCGTGTCGAGGGGGGTGGGGACCCCGACGGCTCTGCCGGCGGGGTGGGGGACCTCCCCCGTGGGATCGACACGCCGCCTCCATTCTGGAGCCGGTGGAGCCGCCTCTACTGGTTCGTCGCCGGTCTGCTCGCGTTCGACATCGTCATGATGTGGATGCTCACGCGGTGGGCGTCTTGACCCACCTCGCGGCGCTCGACTGGGTGGTCCTCCTCGGCACGATCGCCGGGATCGTCGTGTACGGCGCGTGGCGCTCGCGCGGCGTGCGCGACGTCGATCGCTACGTGCGCGACGACACCCTGCGCTGGCCGACGATCGGCCTCAGCATCATGGCCACCCAGGCCAGCGCGATCACCTTCATCTCGACGCCGGGCCAGGGCTTCGCCGATGGCATGCGCTTCGTGCAGTTCTATCTCGGCCTGCCGCTCGCGATGATCGTGATCAGCGCGGTGTTCGTGCCGGTCTACTACCGGCTGCGGGTGCGCACCGCCTACGAGTACCTCGAGCACCGGTTCGACGTCCGCGTGCGCCTGTTCGGTGGCGCGCTGTTCCTGATCGGCCGCGGGCTCGCCACCGGCATCACGATCTACGCGCCGTCGATCATCCTCTCCCAGATCCTGGGCTGGCCGCTGCACATCACGATCTGGGCGATGGGGCTCGTCGTCGTGGTCTACACCGTCCTGGGCGGCACGCGCGCCGTCGCCATCACGCAGAAGCAGCAGATGATCGTGATGCTGACCGGCCTCGCCGTCGCCGCCGTGGTCGTGATCCTGCGTCTGCCGAGCCAGGTCTCGGTCGGGGAAGCAGTCAAGGTCGCCGGCGTGCTCGGCCGCATGAACCCGGTCAGCTTCGATCTCGACTTCGCGAGCCGCTACAACTTCTGGTCGGGCCTGACCGGCGGTTTCTTTCTCGCGCTGTCGTACTTCGGCACCGACCAATCGCAGGTCCAGCGCTACCTCTCGGGGCAGTCGGTCGCCGAGAGCCGGCTCGGTCTGCTCTTCAACGGCATCTTCAAGGTGCCGATGCAGTTCCTCGTGCTGTTCACCGGCGTGATGGTGTTCGTGTTCTACGTGTTCACGCGCCCGCCGATGCACTTCGACGGTCCGACGCTGGCGCAGACGGCCGCACACAGCGGCGCCGAGGTCGCCGCGCTCGATGCGCGCCATGGCGAGGCCTTCGAGGAGCGCCGGACCGCCGCGCTCGGCTACCTCGCGGCCCGCGGCACGCCACAAGAGCCCACCGCGCGCGCGCAGCTCGTCACCGCCGAGCAGCACCTCGACAAGGTCCACGACGACACCAAGGCGCTGATCAAGAAGACGCTGCCCAAGGCCGAGACGCGCGACAACGACTATGTCTTTCTGACATTCGTCCTCGGCTACCTGCCGGTTGGTCTGGTCGGCCTCCTGATCGCCGTCATCCTGTGTGCCGCGATGAGCGCAGTCGCGAGCGGGCTGATCGCGCTCGGCGCCTCGACCACCGTCGATTTCTATCTCCGGATCCGCCAGGCGCTGGGCCATCCGCCTGCCTCGGGCAAGCACGATCTCCGCGTCTCGCAGCTCGCGACCGTCGGCTGGGCGGTGATCTCGATTGCGTTCGCCAGCGTAGCTTCTCTATTTGCCAATCTGATCGAGGCCGTGAACATCCTGGGCTCGATCTTCTACGGCACGGTGCTCGGCCTGTTCGTCGTCGCGTTCTTCCTGCGACGCGTGAGTGCGACACCGGTGCTCATTGGCGCCATCGTCGCGCAGGCGCTGATTGTGATCCTGTTCTTCGCGTCGGACCTCGGCTTCCTCTGGTACAACGTCATCGGCTGCGGGGCGCTCGTCATCGTCTCGCTGCTGGTTCAGGCGCTGACACCGGGGTCGCGTCTGCCTACCGCCACCGTGCTCCCGCCTCGGTAACCCCTGGGCTTCAACCGACGAGGATAGATCTTATGAAAGCGCTCTTGGTCATCGCAGTCCTGTCCGCCTCTGCCGCCACTGCACACGCGCAGGCCGGGCTCAAGCTCCCCGAGCAGAGCCCCGCCGCCACCGTCGTCCAGACCGTCGGCGCCACCGACATCACGGTCGTCTACCATCGACCGGCGACCAATGGGCGCCCGATCTGGGGCGCGCTCGTTCCGTACAACGAGCCGTGGCGCGCCGGCGCCAACGAGAACACCACGGTGCAGTTCTCGACGGACGTCAAGGTCGGCGGCAAGGCGCTCAAGGCGAGTACGTACGGACTGCATATGATCCCGACGCAGAAGGAGTGGACCATTGCATTCAGCAACATGTCCACCGCGTGGGGAAGCTTCACCTATGACCAGAAGGAAGACGCCCTGCGCGTGACGGTCACGCCGCGCACCTCGCCGACCTCGCAGGAGCGTCTGCTCTATCGCTTCGATGACCCGGGCGACACCAAGGCGACGCTGGTCCTCGCGTGGGAGAAGCTCGAGGTGCCGATCGCGATCGAGGTCGACACGCCCAAGATCGTGATGGCGAGCGTCCGCGGCCAGCTGCGCGGCCCGGCGGGCTTCACCTGGCAGGGCTACAACCAGGCGGCGAACTACTGGCTGCGCAACGGCGGTCCGCTCGAGGAGGCGCTCAAGCTCGTCGACCGGTCGATCCAGAACACGGCCACGTTCACGAACCAGATGACGCGCGCGGCGATCCTCGAGAAGCAGGGCAACGCCAAGGGCGCCGCGGAGCTGCGCGCCAAGATCCTGCCGACGGCGAGCGAGGCCGAGCTCAACCAGTTCGCCTACCGCCTGATGGGCGAGAAGAAGGTCGACGAGGCGCTCAAGCTGTTCCAGGCCAACGTCGACAAGCACCCCGACTCGTGGAATGCGCACGACAGCTTCGCCGAGGGCCTCGCCACCAAGGGCGACAAGGCCGCCGCCAGCGCCGAGTATCAGAAGGCGCTGTCGCTGACCAAGGACCCGGTGCAGAAGAAGCGCATCGAGGGTCAGATCGCGCGGATGAAGTAGCGCGGCTCAGTTTGCGTACGTGAGCTTGAAGATCCGGCCGCCCATGTCGTCGGAGAAGTACAGCGCACCGTCGGCGGCCTCGCGCACGTCGACCGGGCGCGCGTCCCACTGACCCTGGCGGAGCGCGCCATCGGGCCCGCGCTCGCCGACGATCGGCTCGACGCTGGCGATGTTGTCGCCGTCGCGATGCAGCCGCGCGAGCAACCGCCCGACCGGCTTGTCGGAGTTCCACGACCCGTGCGCGGTCACGATCAGATCGTGGCCCCACGGGAACATGCTGCCCTGGTACTCGATGATCCCGAGCGGCGCCCAGTGCGCGGGCATCGCGCCTCGCGGCGGATGCACCTGCGCCAGATCGCGGCACCATGCATCGGTCTTGATCTCCGCGGAGCTGAGCTCGACGTCTGCCCACTGCGTGCCGGGTCCCATGCCGCCGTCGCGATGGAACTCGCTGAAGCACTTCGGATAGCCGAAGAACGACGAGCCCGCGCCATCCATCAGATTGACCTCTTCGGCCGGATTCTCATTATGGATATCGCCATTGGACCTCAGCATGTCGCGGCCATTCTCGACGCCCCAGATCCGATCGCGCGCGTCGACGTAGAGCCCGACCTCGTTGCGCATCCCCGATGCGAAGGTCTCGCCGCTGGCATAGTCGAGCCCGCCGCCCGGCAGCGCATCGGGGATCGTGAACCGACGGATCAGCGCGCGGGTACTGGCCAGCGAGGCAGGATCGACATTCGACGCCGAGCCGACGCTGACATACAGCCGGCCCTTCGAATCGAACGCCAGTGTGCGCGACTCGTGACCCCCCGTGGGGAGATTCGCCACGACGACCTGCGCCGCTCCGCTCGACTGACGCGCCCCGGGGCTGTACGCCCAGCGGTACACCGTCGTGGCGCTCGACGCATAGACGAAGGCGAAGTCGCGCGAGAACGCGATGCCGTGATTCAGCCCCGACGCCGTGGCAAACCTCGTCCGCTCGCCGTCGGAGATCGTCCCATTGCCATCGTCGTCGTGCAGCACCGTGAGGCTGCCGTTGCTGACGAACAGGTCGCCGTTGGGCGCAAACGCCATCTGGCGAGGATTTCCGAGCCCCTGCGCCCACACCGAAACGCAGTAATGGGTATCGCTCGCCCAGACGCCGTCGGCATCGCCGCAGCTCGCGCCGGGCGTCGTCGGCGGGCTGCTGCCGCCACCGCACGCCGCTGCGAGCGGCGCAGCCACCGCCATCCACAGAAGATGGACTGCTCGGCCGAGCAGCCGTGACGAGGGTTCGCCGTGCATGCCGGTACCCTAGCATCGGCCCGGTCCGCCGACGTGTGCGGTCTGCTACCCTGCGCTGTAAGTGATGCTCCCATGAAGTCGAGCTCGTTGTTCGACCGGATCGGCGCCGAGGCGCTGCGCGCCGTGCTCACCGACTTCTACGGTCGCGTGTTCGACGATCTCATGATCGGCTTCATGTTTCGCGGCAAGGACCGCCAGCACCTCATCGATCGCGAATACGAGCTCACCGCCGCGCTGCTCGGCGCACCGGGCATTGTGTACAAGGGCCGCTCGATGCC
>DATIPJ010000074.1:0-10160 GCA_035472155.1 Kofleriaceae bacterium | reverse complement strand
TGCGGCCATCGCCGTCGAGATCGACCACCGCGAGCGCCGGGATGCTGCTCTCGTTTCTGGCCACGCTCGCCAGCTCGTGGCACGCCAGCGCCCCATCGCCGGCCAGGCGACACATCTGCAGCTGGCGCTGACCTGTGCCCGGCGCGATCGCGACCATGAGGTCGTCACGGCCATCGCCGTCGAGATCCCCGATCGCGTGCGCGCCGTACGGAAGCTCGGCCACCAGGTGGACGCGCCCGCCTTCGAAGCCCCAGACGCGCATACGGAGCACGAGCTGCCGTCCGGGGATCCCGCCGAGCGCCGCCAGCTGCCCGATCCACCGATCCGGACCCGAAGGATCGGCGTCCTGCCACAGCTTCGCGCGATCGTCGGGCGCCACCTGATATCGCGCGCGCTCGGCCCAGTGCCCGCCGGCCCAGCCTAGCGCCAGGATCGCGTCATCGGTGAGGACCAGGAGCTCCGGCCGGCGATCGCCGTCGAGGTCACCGACCCCGAGGATCCGCCCCGAGATCGCCGACCGCGCGCGCTGCGACAGCAGGGCGACCCAGGCGAGCTCCTGGCGAGCCTCCGCGATGTCCGCGCCGGCGAGGCCGCCGTCGAGCGCAGTCCGGTACGCGCGCGCCGCGTCGGCGACGAAGCCGGCGTTCTCGTAGATCCTTCCCAGCTTCGCGTGGGCGCGCGCGGACTCCGACGGGCGCTCGGCGAGCCGCGCGAGCCAGACCTCCTGACCCAGCACATCGTCTTCGCCGGCGTCGCGCGCAACGAGCTCGACCATGGCCCAGTAGGCGTCGACCAGCGCGGGCGTGTCGCGGTAGCGAAGCTCGACCTCGCGCAGCTCGCGCCACGCCTGCGCGACCTCGCCGGATGCCGCGAACCGGCGGGCGGCCGCCACGTGCTCGCGCGCCGCGTCCTCGGTGCGCCGCCGCTGGCCGCCCTGCAGCGCCCACTGCGCAACGCCGAGCGAGACGAGCGTGGCCACACCGACTGCCGCGATCCCCTGAACCGCGGCGCGACGGCGAGCCAGCGACCGGCACAGCTTGCGCCAGCGCCTGGGCTTCGCGGTGACCGGGTGCCCGGCGAGGAACCGATCGAGATCGTCGCGGAGAGCGGCCGCCGACGGATAGCGATGCTCGGGCGCCTTCTCGAGACAGCATGCGACGATGCGTGCGAGCGCTGGTGGACAGCGAAGCCGACCCGGATCGACCATCAGGATCGCGCGCTGGATCTCATTCCACGATCGCCCGGCGAAGGGAGTGCGCCCGGCGACCAGGCGATACAATGTCGCGCCGAGCCCCCACACGTCCGTGGTTGCTTCGGCATCCCGGCTGTCGCCGCGCGCCTGCTCGGGCGCCATGTACTCCGGTGTCCCGAGCGCCTCGCCGGCGCGTGTCATCGTGGTCGCGGCGTCGCTTCGTGCGATCCCGAAGTCCACCAGGATGGCGCGCTCGTCCTCGTTGTCCTCGACGACGATCACGTTGCGCGGTGTGACGTCGCGGTGCACGACACCGCAGGCGTGTGCGGCCGCCAGTGCATCCGCCACCTGCCGTGCAAGCGCCGCCGCCCGTCGCGGCAACAACGGCGCGTCCGCCACGTCCTCGAGCGAGCGACCGTCGAGCATCGCCATCGCACAGAATGCGAAACCGTCACACGTACCGGCGCCGACCACCGGGACGACGTTGGGATGATGGACCCGCGCGAGCAGGGCGGCCTCGCGCGTCGCCCTGCGGATGTCGTCCTCGTTGGCTGCCGCAACCACCTTGAGGGCCACGCTCGAACCGTCGGTGCCACGGGCGACGTAGACGTCGCCCATGCCGCCGCGCGCGAGCCTGCGCACGAGCTCGTACCCTCCAAGACGTCGCCCACACAGATCCATCCCGCCGTCGAATGTATCAAAGCGGATCAGAGCCGCACGAGCCGAATCGCTGCGCGATGGTCACCTCACGGCGCTGACGCGTGACCACACGGCCGCCACACATGCTCACCGCGACTTCAGCGCTCGGCCGTCGCGAAGAACGCGAACAAGGGCGGCGCGAGCAGCTCGGGCACGAGGTCGTGCGTTGCGTTCTCCAGCACGAGCGCCCGGCCATCGGGCAGTGAGCGCGCCAGCGCTTCGGCGGTTTCGCGCATGAACGGCGGGCCTTTGCCGGCGGCGATCGCGAGCGTGGGCGCGCGAACGGCGCGGGCGCGGTCGAGCGGCAGCTGGCCGTTACCGAGGATCGTCGCCTCGTAGACCAGGGTGTGGGCCATGGCCTCGAGGGCCGGGCGGAACGGCGCGCTCCGCATCTGGACCACGACCGGCTCGGGGATGCCGACCATGCGGTGCTGGAAGTACTCGACGGCGTCGCCGCGACGGCCTTCGCGCACGAGCGCATGGAGGGCGGCGGCGTGATCGACCGGGCTCGCCGGCGGATCGACGGTGAGCGGGAGATCGAACAGCGCGAGGTGCGCGATGGCGAGCCCGTGGGCGGCGGCAGCGAGCGCGAGGGCCGCGCCCGACGAGAACCCGAACAGCGCGGCCGCGCCGCCCGCGCGCTGCACGAGGAAGTCGATGTCCTCGATCTCGCGCTCGACCGCGTAGGGCGCGCTATCGCCGCTGCCGCCGCGGCCGCGCCGGTCGTAGTTGAAGACGGTGTGCCGGGTGGCGAGGGCCGCGGCGAGCGGCGCGCCGGCCGAGCGGGTGTTGAACGCGCCGAGGACGAGGATGACCGGCGGTCCTTCGCCGATTCGATCGAATGCAAGGGTGGGTCGCATGCAGGTTAGACGACCCCCGGCGAAAAAATCATCGGTAGCTCGAAGCCGCGGCACAGCGCGGCCGAGAACGACGTGATCTCGGCGATCTGGTCGCCCTCGACGCGCAGCACGTGGATCCCCGAGAACCGGAAGTCGGCGGCGCCGTGCGGCCGCATGTAACCGGCCGCGGCGAGCTGGCGGTTGGCGCCGGCGGCGACCAGGCGGTGCTCGCCGTGAAAGCGCATCGGATAATTGCGGAACAGCTGCTCGACGGCGGCGCGCCCGAGGAACCACAGCGCGGCGGGCGGCATGGCCCAGCGCACGTCGTCGCGCAGCAGCTGGATGAGCGCGGTCGGGTCGTCGCGCTCCCACGCGGCCATGTAGCGGGCCAGCAGCGCGCGCTCGGCATCGCTGGGCGCGGCGAGCGGCGCCCAGTCGGTGCGCCCGCTCGGCACGCGCTCGCGCATGGTGGCGTGGGCGCGCTGCAGCGCGCTGGTCACCGCGGGCACGGTCAGCTCGACGAGCTCGGCGGCCTCCTTGGCGGACCAGCCGACGACGTCGCACAGAAGGAGCAGCGCGCGCTGACGAGGCGGCAGGTGCTGCAGGGCGGCGAGGAACGCGAGCTCGATCGACTCGCGCGACGCGGCGAGCGCCTCGGGATCGAGCAGGCCGTCGGGGAACGGCTGCATCCACGGCAGCTCGGGCGCGAGCGGCGGGGTCGCGCGCGGCTCGTCGTCGGGCGCGACCGCGCGCACCACGTCCTGCGGCAGCACGCGCGGCCTGCGATGCTCGAGCGCATCGAGGCAGACGTTGGTCGCGATGCGAAACAGCCAGGTCGACAGCCGGGACCGCCCGTCGAAGCCTTCGCGCGCCCGCCACGCGCGCAAGAAGGTCTCCTGCACCATGTCCTCGGCGTCGTCGAACGACCCGGTCATGCGATAGCAGTGCACGCGCAGCATGCGGCGGTGTTCCTCGCACTGCGCGGCGAACGCGGCCTGCTCGGGGTCGGTCACGCCACCGAAATAGCATGCGGCCGACGACACCGTCGAACCGCGGCACCAGCTGTCGGCGTGCTGCGACCTGACCGACGAGGTCGCGCGGCGGCCCGCGCTCGGCATGCTCTACCGCTGACCGCGCGGCGCGGCTACTTGCCGCGAAACGCCGTGATGATCTCGAGGTTGAGCGTCGGATCGAAGTGCGTGACGTAGAGCTGGCAGTTATCGGCCGAGACCCAGCTCGGCACGTCGCCGTTGACCCCGTTGATCTCGGTCAGGTTGACCGGCTCGCCGAACGGGTCCTGTGCCGTCGCGCGCGTCGCCTCGAAGACGTCGACGCTGCCCAGGTTCGGGCGGCTCGACGCGAAGTACAGCGTGAGCTCGTCTTCGGTGAGCACGGGCGCCAGCTCCATGTACGGCGTATCGAGGTTGGTGCCGCGGACGAGCTCGGGCGCCGAGAACACGCCGCCGGTTTGCGTGCTGCGATACAGCCCGTAGTTGCCGGTGCGATCCGACGAGAAGTACAGCACGCGACCATCGGCGGAGATCCATGGGTCGCTGTCGTTGGTGGTGCCGTTGATCCCGGGGACCGGCTGGAGCGCGCCAAACATGCCGTCCGTGCTCGCCCGCGTGGCCGCGGCGACGCGAAACTGTCCGTTCGGCGTGGCCCGCGTGGTCGCGTACATGGTCAGCCCGTCGGCGGTGACGCGCGGCGCGCGCTCCTCGGCCGACGTGTTCACACCGGGGACGGGCGTGCCGGAGTCGAAGGCGCCGGTGGCCGAGGCGCGCTTCGCCTCGAAGATGTCGAAGGCGCCGTTGCCGTCGTCGCGCGAGAAAAACATGGTCAGCTCGTCGGGCGATAGCGCCGCTTGCTCCTCGTTGTTCGGCGAGCTCAGCGACGCCACCGTGGTCCGCCGCCCGAACATCGCAGTGGGGCTGCAGCGCGCCTGCACACCGGCATCGGGGCTCGTCTCTCCGCCTTCTTCGCACCCCGCGAGGGAGAAGCTGAGACCCAGCGCGATTCCAAAGGACGACACGTGCCACGCACCCGTCATGGTCGTACCTGCATATCACAAACAGGCTCGGACCATGCGAGTCAGGCGCGTCGAGCGCTGCGGCGCGCGGGCAGCAAGGCACCGCCGAGCGCGGTGAGCAGGCCGGCCACACCGAGGAACGCATACACGTGGTCGAAGTGCGCAGCCTTGCCGAGCGCGCCGAGCACGACGACGACGATCGCGACGCCGAGCACCGAGCCAAGCTGGCGCACCGCCTGGTTGACGCCGCTTCCGACGCCGAAGCTGGCAGGCTCGAGCTGCGAGACCGCCGCGCCGCTCAGCGACGGCAGCACCATACCGATCGCGGCACCCATCACCAGCGACCCGGGCAGCCAGACCAGGAAACCCGCGGCCATGTCGACACGGTGCAGGAGCCAGAGGGCGCCGAGCGAGTACAGAAGGCCGCCCGCGATGAACAGCGGCCGGTAGCCGAAGCGATCGGCGATGCGCCCGGAGAGGATCGCCACCGGCATGACCGTGAGCGGGCCCGGTGCGATCCACAGGCCCGCCTCGAGGATCGAGAGCTGCCAGCGCTCGGTCAGGAAGAACACGTTGCCGAAGAACATCGCAGTGAAGGCGATGCTGAACACCAGCGTCATCGCATTGGCGATCGCAAAGCTCGGCTTGCCGAACAGGCGCAGATCCAGGGCCGGGCTCGCCACGCGAAGCGAGCGCCACACGAACGCGCCGCCCAGCCCGAGGCCGGCGCCGACGATCGCGAGCCCGGGCGCCAGGTCCTGACGCGCGGCCATGATGCCGTACGCCAGGGTCGCGAATGCCGCGATCAAGAGCGCGGCACCGACGGCATCGGGCACGCCGCCGCGCTCCTGGTTGCGCGACTCGACGAGCCGGCGCGCGCCGACGACGACCGCGTACACCCCGAGCGGCAGGTTCAGCAGGAACGCCCAGCGCCAGCTCGCGAGCTCGACGACGGCCGACCCGGCGGCCGGGCCGATCGCGGCGGCGAGGGCACCGACGGCGCCCCAGATACCGATCGCAACCCCGCGGCGCTGCGCCGGGAACACCTGCAGCACGAGGGCGAGCGACGCCGGCATGAGCATCGCGGCGCCGACCGATTGCAGCGCACGCGCCGCGACCAGCGTGCCCACGCCGGGCGCCACGCCGCACAGCACCGAGGCCGCGGTGAACAGGGTCACGCCCCAGAGGAAGAAGGCGCGTCGCCCGTAGCGATCGGCGAGCCGGCCCGCCGGCACCAGGAGCGCGCCGTAGCCGATCGTGTACGCGTTGAGGATCCACGACAGCGACTCGGGCGAGACGCCGGGGAACGTGCGGCGGATGCTGGGGAACGCGACGAACAGCACCGTTCCGTCGAGCGAGACCAGGAAGACGGCGAGCACCGCGATGGCCAGCGTCTTCCAGGCGATCGGAGGAATGCGCGGCCGCGCCGCTGCGGTGGAAGAGCTGTCGGAGATCGATGCCCCTGCGGAGCCTTCTGCGGGCAATGCAGAGCCCTCCGCGTACGCGGTCGTGGTCGCCATGTCGTCCTCGGTGGTCGCGCGATGCGACCGGTCGTCTGGTTTATGTGTATATACACGTAACGGCCAGACGTCAAGGGCAGGTTGACGATGATCAATCATGGATGTACATGCACCTTATGGCTGGCTACGACACCATGGCGCGCACGATCGCGGCGCAGTGCGAGTGTCTGCGCGCGCGCAAGGCCGCGCGGTCGCTCAGTAACCTCTACGATCAGCTCCTCAAGCCCACCGGGCTCGAGATGTCGCAGCTCGCGGTGCTCGCGGCGACGGCGCACTTCGGCGAGCACGGCGCACAGATCAGCGCGCTGGCGGACGCGCTCGGCATCGATCGCACCACGCTCACCCGCAACCTCGGCCCGCTCGAGAGCGCGGGGATGATCCGCGTCGCGCGCTCGCCGTCGGATGCACGGGCGCGGGTCGTCCTGTTGACCCGTGCCGGCGAGCGAGCGATCGAGGCGGCATTCCCGCTGTGGGAGAAGGCGCAGGCGCACGTCCACGAGCGCGTCGGCCTGCGGCGCACCGAGGCGATCCGCGGCGAGCTCGAGCACCTCGTCGATCGCCTCGCCAGCAAGGACGAACGCGACAAGCGGCCCAAGCCACGCTGACGGCGCGGGATCTTGTGCGCGGCCGATGCGGCCGGATACCGTGCGCCGATGCGAGTGGTGTTTCTGTCTCCGCGCTATCCGCCCGAGATGCGGCAGTTCACGCGCGGGCTGGCCGAGGTCGGCGCCGAGGTGCTCGGCGTGGGCGACGGCAGCCCCGACGGTGAGCTGCGGCAGTACCTGACCGACTACCTCGAGGTGCCGTCGATCATGGACGAGGAGGACGTGATCGCGCGGGTGTCGGGCTGGCTGCGCGGCCGCTCGGTCGACCGCATCCTCGCCAACTGGGAGCCGCTCGTGATCGTCGCGGCGCGGCTGCGCGAGCGCTTCGGGATGCCGGGGATGTCGGTCGACGCCGTGCGCGGGTTTCGCGACAAGCAGCTGATGAAGGAGCGCGTGGCCGCCGCCGGGTTGCGGGTGCCGCGCGCCCAGCGCGTGCGATCGGTGAAGGACGTCTGGGGCGCGCTCGAGACCACCGGGTTCCCGGCGATCATCAAGCCGATCAGCGGCGCCGGCAGCGCCGATACCTACAAGGTCGAGTCGGCCAAGGACATGGAGCGCGTGCTGCCCCACATGGCGCACGTCGCCGAGGCGATCTGCGAGGAGTTCATCGACGGCGAGGAATACACATACGACACGGCGTCGATCGATGGCGCGCCGGCGTACGAGAGCGTGACGCGCTACCTGCCCAATGCGCTCGAGATGCGCTCGAACGAGTGGATCTCGCCGATCATGCTCTCGGTGCGCGACCTCGCGCAGCCGCACATCGTGCGCGGCATGGAGCTCGGGCGCCAGGTGCTGCGCACGCTCGGAATGGGCGACGGCATGACGCACATGGAGTGGTTTCTGACCTCGAGCGGCGAGGTGGTGTTCGGCGAGGTGGCGTGCCGCCCCGGCGGTGCGTGCGTCGTCGACATGATGAACTACACGAGCGACATCGACCTGTTCCGCGAGTGGGCGCGGGTCACGACGGTGGGCCGCTTCGACGCGTCGACCGAGCGCAAGTACAACGTGGGCATCATCTTCAAGCGCGCGCAGGGCCAGGGCCGGATCCACCACATCGCGGGGCTGACCGAGTACTACCAGCGCTATCGCCCGCACATTGTCGAGGACACGCTGCTGCGGCCGGGCACGCCGCGGCGCGACTGGAAGGCGACGCTGCTCTCGGACGGCTACCTCGTGGTCCGGCATCCGGACTGGGAGCAGGCGCAGCAGATGTCGTTCGCGGCAGCGACCGACATCCAGCTCTACGCGTCGTAGTCGGCGCGTGCCAAGCTGGAGGCATGCGCAACACCCTGGTCCTCACCGTGCTCGCCTCGGATCGCACGGGGCTGGTCGAAATGCTCGCCGAGCGGATCGCCGCGGCCGGCGGCAACTGGGAAGAGAGCCGGATGGCGCGGCTCGCCGGGCAGTTCGCGGGCATCCTGCTGGTGACCTGCGAGGCGGCGCGCAGCGACGAGGTCGCCGCGGCGGTGCGCGCGCTGAGCTCGTCGGGGGTGCAGGTCACCGTGCGCGCATCGCCCGAGACGGCCTCGGCGGCGGGCGGGACGCGACTCGCGCTCGCGCTGACCGGCGGCGATCGCGCGGGCATCATCCGCGACGTATCGCGCGTGCTCGCCGAGCGCGGCGTGAACGTCGAGGAGCTCGAGTCGGAGGTGTCGAGCGCGCCGATGTCGGGCGAGCGGCTGTTCACCGCCCACGCGCGCTTGCTGGTGCCGCCGACGCTGGCGCTCGCTGACCTGCGCGCGTCGCTCGAGAAGCTCGCCGGCGAGCTGATGGTCGATCTCAGCGTCGAGTGACGTCAGTCGGTGTTCGGCTCGCCGCGCGACAGCGGCAGCGTGAACGAGAACGTGCTGCCGCAGCCGAGCTCGCTGACCGCGCGGATCGCGCCACCGTGCGCCTCGACAATGCCCTTGGCGATCGACAGGCCGAGCCCGTGGCCCGCGCGGCCGGGTTGTCTGGAGTGCCAGTAGCGATCGAAGACGTGCGCCATCGCGTCGGACGGAATGCCGACGCCGCTGTCGCTCACCGACAGCGTCACGCATGCATCGTGGCGCTGCGCGCAGACCCGGACCGCGCCCGCGGCCGTGAACTTGAGCGCGTTGCCGAGCAGGTTGGACAGCGCCTGCGCGATGCGATCGCGGTCGATCGCGAGCTGCGGCAGGTCGGCCGCGACCTCGACGGAGAGCGCGACGCCCTTGTCGTGCGCCGCCGAGGCGAACGCCTCGCCGACCTGGGTCACGAGCTCGCCGATCGGCTCGGGGCGCGTGTCGATCGACAGCGTCCCCGACTCGATGCTCGCCACGTCGAGCAGATCGGCGATCAGGCGGTCCATGCCGTCGACGTTGCGGATGATCACGCCGGCCTTGGTGCGCACGCGCGCGACGTGCTCGCCGTCGATCCGCGCGCGCTCGATCAGCTCGGCCGCGGTGCGGATCGCCGACAGCGGCGCGCGCAGGTCATGGCTCACGATCGCGAGCACGTCCTGGCGCGATCGGGTCGCGGCCCGGGCCTCGTCGAGCAGGCGGCTGATCTCCGCCGCGTGCGCGCGCTCGATCCGCAGCGCGTCCTGGCGCAGCGCCGAGACCGCGAGCAGCGCGCTCACCCGCGCCCGCAGCTCGCCCGCCGAGAACGGCTTGATCAGGTAGGTATCGGCGCCGCTCGCGAGGCCCTCGACGGTGGCCTCCTCACCCGCGCGCGCCGACAGCAGCATCACCGGGATCGTTCGGGTCCGCTCGTCGGCGCGCAGCGCACGCACCAGGTCGCGGCCGTCCATGCGCGGCATCATCACGTCTGACACCACGAGGTCAGGCGGGTTGGCCTGCGCGGCGGCCAGCGCATGGACGCCATCGGTGACCGCCTCGACGTCCCAGTCCGGCGACAGCAGCCGCACGATGTACTGCCGCATGTCGGCGTTGTCATCCGCGACGAGGATCCGGGCGCGCCCCTCCCCGCTCGCGAGCGCGGCAGCCGCCTCGGCCGCACCGCTCCCCGGCGCTGCCGCATCGGCTTCGACCCACTGCGCGATCTCGGACAGGAACGCCTCGGCGCCGACGCCGGTCGGCACGCCGCGGCTGCGCTCGGTGGCCGGCTCGGCCGCGACGCTCGACTGAGACACCGGGAGGGCGACGCGAAACGTCGAGCCCTCGCCGAGCACGCTCTCGACCTGGACCTCGCCACCGTGCAGCCGGATCAGCTCCTGGACCAGCGCGAGCCCGATGCCGGTGCCCTCGTGGCTGCGGCCGCGCGCGCCCTCGACGCGATGAAAGCGCTCGAACA
>DATIPJ010000073.1:0-4443 GCA_035472155.1 Kofleriaceae bacterium | reverse complement strand
CACAGGGCAAGCTCGGCAAGCAGCAGGGCGAGTACGGCCGGCAGCAGGGCCAGTACGGCGCGCAGCAGGGCCTGCTCGGCACGCGCCAGGGCACGCTCTCGGTGCGCGAGGCGTCGCTATCGCTGCGCGAGAACAACGACTCGCTCACCGACGACGATCGCGCGCAGATCGCCCGGCAGCGCCGCGAGTTCCGCAACCAGATGCGCAACCTCGAGAAGCAGATGCACGCGCTCGAGCGCCCGATGAAGGAGCTCGGCGACAAGATGGAAGTCCTCGGCCGCCAGATGGAGGTCCTGGGCCACAAGCTCGAGGCCGCGTCGCACAAGGCGATGGGCGAGATGCGCGTGCTCGTGAAGCGCGCGATCGCCAGCGGCACCGCCAAGCCGGTCAAGTAGCCTCACGCGGCGCCGCGGCGCCGCGTCGCCGGGTCCGTGGTAGACCACGGCCATGCGGCCAACGCTCCTCGTGTCGATCGGGCTCGGCGGCCTCGTCGGGCTCGGGCTCGCCGCCTGCAGTCACGAGATGTCGGACCGCGAGTACTGCACGCGGCGCCAGATGGCCTGGGAGATGGCGTTCCCCAACCTGCCGATGGCCGACGCCGATCGCAGCTCCTACGTCGACTCGTGCGTCGCCAATGTCGCCAGGGCCCACGCCAATGGCGAGCTCGCGCGCTCGATCGCTTGCATGAACGAGCACCTCACCGGGCACGGCCACGCCTACGACCAGTACGTCGCGTTCACGCGCTGCGAGCAGGTCGACCCGACGCGCGAGCACTAGGCGCGCCGCTGCGTGATATAGCCGCGGCGGAGGCAGCCATGATTGACCGCGAGATCGAGATTGCGACTCCCGACGGCTCGATGAACACCTTCGTCACTCACCCCGACGAGGGCGGGCCGCACCCGGCGGTCCTGTTCTACATGGACGCGCCCGGCAAGCGCGAGGAGCTCCACGACATGGCGCGCCGCCTCGCCAGCGCCGGCTACTACGTCATCCTGCCCAATCTCTACTACCGCACAGATCGCGACTTCCGCATGGGCACCGGCGACGAGGCACGCCGCATCATGTTCGAGCACATGCGCACCCTCACGCGGCCGCTCGTCCTCACCGACACCGCCGCCATGCTGCGCTTCATCGACTCCGACCCCGCCGCGCGCCCCGGCAAGGTCGGCGCCGTCGGCTACTGCATGAGCGGGCCGTTCGTGATGTGGGCCGCCGCGGAGCACCCCGGCCGCGTCGCCGCCGCCGCCTCGATCCACGGCGTGTCGCTGTGCACCGACTCTCCCGACTCGCCGCACCGCTTCACCGACCGGATGACCGCCGAGCTCTACATCGCCGCCGCCGAGACCGACGTCTACGCCCCGACCGAGATGATCCACGCGCTCGAGGCCCACCTCAAGACCACGGCGCTGCGCCACCGCGTCGAGTGGTACCCGGGCACGCACCACGGCTTCGTGTTCCCCAACCGCCCGGGCATCTACGACAAGCCGGCCGCCGAGCGTCACTGGGAGCGCCTCCACGCCGTGTTCCGCCGCAACCTCGGCTAGCGAGCGGTATGGTGTCCTCGGCGACCGGCTACTTCGCCGCCACGCGGTCGGGGGCGCTGCGATCGAGCAGGTAGCCCAGGCCGCCGATGCGGTACCAGCGATAGCCGTACGGGTCGAGGATGATGTGGTGGACGCCGCGCGTGGCCTCGCTGTGCTCGCGCGTCAGGAGGTTGACCAGCGTGCCGGTGGTGCGGTCGTGGAGGCGAAGCTCGACCTCGGTGGACTCGCCGCGCAGGTTGTGAATGGTCAATACGCTGTTGTGTCGCCAGTCATAGCGAATGACCAGCACGTGGTCAGTCCCGCTATCGATGATCGAGAATTCCCCCCAGCCGATCTCGGGGACTTCCTTGCGCATGCGAATGATGCGCTCGGTCCAGTTGAGCAATGACTCGGGATCGCGGCGCTGCTCGGCGGCGTTGACCTGGTGATAGCCGTAGGGCCCGTGCTCGATCACCGGCAGGATCGGGTGGTCGCTGCGGGTGAAGCCGGCGTGGGGCTCGGTCGACCACTGCATCGGCGTGCGCGCGCAGTTGCGCTCCCGGAGGCGCAGGTTGTCGCCCATGCCGAGCTCGTCGCCGTAGCGGATCACGGGGGTGCCGGGGAGCGTGAACAAGAGGCTGTAGGCGAGCTCGATGCGGCGGCGGTCGCCGTCGAGCATGGGCGCGAGGCGACGGCGGATGCCGCGGTCGTAGAGCTGCATGTTCTTGGCCGGCCCCATCGCCTCGAATACCTGCTGGCGCTGGTCGTCTTCGAGCCGGCCGAGGTCGAGCTCGTCGTGGTTGCGCAGGAAGTGCGCCCACTGCGCCGTCGACGGCCGCGACCGGGTCTGCTCGAGCGCCTTCTTGAGCGGCCGCGCGTCGCCGGAGGCCAGGCCGTAGAACACGCGCTGGTTGACCCAGAAGTTGAACATCATGTGCAGGCGGTCGCCGTCGTCGCCGAAGTAGCGAATGTCGTGGTCGGGAGTCACGTTGGCCTCGGCGAGGATGATCGCGTCGCCGACCCGCCACTGCAGGAACTCGCGGAACTCGCGGAGCATCGGATAGCGCTCCACGTGCTTCTTGTCGGCGCCCTTGGTCTGGATCACGAACGGGATCGCGTCCATGCGAAAGCCGCACACGCCGAGCTGGAGATAGAAGCCCATGATCTTCCGGATCTCCTCCTGGACCTCGGGATTCTGCGTATTGAGGTCGGGCTGGAACTTGTAGAAGCGGTGGAAGTAGTACTGGCCCGCGACCTTGTCGCGCGTCCAGGTCGTCTTCTGCACTCCCGGGAACACCATCCCTTCCTCGGCGTCCTTGGGCTTCTTGTCCGCCCAGATGTAGTAGTCGCGATACTTCGAGCGCTTGTCGCGGCGCGCCGCCAGGAACCACGGGTGCTGGTCGGAGGTGTGATTGATGACCAGGTCGATCATCACGCGGATGCCACGCTGCTTGGCCTCGTGGGTGAAGTCGACGAAGTCGCCCAGGGTGCCGTAGCGGTCGTCGACCTGGTAGTAGTCGCTGATGTCGTAGCCATCGTCGCGCTGTGGGGATTTCTGGAACGGCATCAGCCAGATGCAGGTGATGCCGAGTCCAGCGAGGTAGTCGAGCCTGCGCATCAATCCTTCGAAGTCACCGATCCCGTCGCCATTCGAGTCCATGAAGGTCCCGACGTTCAGGCAATACACGACTGCATTCTTGTACCAGAGATCGTTGATCACACTGCCGTATGTAATGCTGCTTGCGGAGTGGCAACCTCGCCGCGCCGACTCGATCGACAGTCTCACCGTCGGGCCGCGCGGCGTCGCCCGCTCCGAGCGTAGGCGCACGTGGCAGAGCAGCGCATGCGCCGCGCGGCAACGGTCATTTGCGAACGCGGGCGATCCGCGGGCCGCGCGCTTGACTATGGTTGCCGCTGGCCCGACCCGCCGGAGCGGATCCGGATGAGGACGGCCCTCGACAGGAGGTCCCCGTGCGCACAGGAGCTCGAAGCTCGAATCGAAGGATCGTGATTGGGTGTCTCGCACTCTGGATGATGGGAGTCGCCGCCAGCGGCTGCGGCACCGAGCCCGCCGGCGACGGCGACGCGGCCGCCGCTGCCGACGACGGCGCGGCCGCGTCCGAGGGCGAAGCGGCCCAGGCGACCGGCGCACATCGCCGGCCGCGACCGCCGCGGGTGGGCGATCTGGTGGCGGCGATGACGCTCGACGAGAAGATCGGGCTCTTGATCGGCAACCCGATCGCAGGGCCGCCGGATCCGCTCGGGCTCGCCGGCGCCGGCTACGTGCCCGGCGTCGCGCGGCTCGGCATCCCGCCGCTGCGATTCTCCGACGGACCGGCCGGCATCCGGACGCCACTGCCGACCACCGCGCTGCCCGCCCCGGTCGCGCTCGCGGCCACGTTCTCGCGGTCGCACGCGGCGAAGTATGGCGCGGTGCTCGGGCGCGAGGCGCAGGCGCGCCACCAGGACGTGCTGTTCGGGCCGATGGTGAACCTCGTGCGCGTGCCCACCGCGGGGCGCAACTTCGAGACGCTGGGCGAGGACCCGTTCCTCCAGAGCGCGCTGATCGCGCCCGAGGTCGCGAGCGTGCAGCGCGCCGGTACGATCGTCACCATCAAGCACCTCGCCGAGAACAACCAGGAGAACAACCGGCAGATGGTCAACGTGCACGTCGACGCGCAGACCCTGCACGAGATCGAGCTGCCTGCGTTCGAGTCTGCCGTCGGCGCCGGCGCGGGCGCCGTCATGTGCGCGTACAACAAGGTCAACGGCGCATTCTCGTGCGAGAACCCGGGCCTGCTGACCGACGTCTTGCGCGGCCAGTGGGGCTTCGACGGCTTCGTGGTCTCCGATTACGGCGCGAACCACAGCACCAAGGCCGCGCTCGAGGCGGGGCTCGACATCGAGTTCCTGAGCACGT
>DATIPJ010000072.1:0-6752 GCA_035472155.1 Kofleriaceae bacterium | reverse complement strand
GCTCAGCTCACCAGCCGCACTGCTGGCCCTTGTTCTGCTGCTCGAGCCACTGCTGCAGCGGCGCGAAGTACTCGAGGATCGGCGTCGCGTCCATCTCGCGCCCGCCGGTCAGCTCGGACAGCGCGTCCTGCCACGGCTTGCTCGCGCCGAGCGACAGCATCTTCATGTACGCCGCGCCCGCCTCCTTGTTGTTGTAGATCGAGCACTCGTGCAGCGGGCCCTGGAACCCCGCCTTGGCGCACAGCGCCTTGTGGAACTGGAACTGCAGCACGTGGGCGAGGAAGTAGCGCATGTACGGCACGTTCGCGGCGACGTGGTACTTCGCGCCCGGGTCGAAGTCCGTCGACGCGCGCGCCATCGGCGGGGCCACGCCCTGGTACTCCCGCTTGAGGTCCCACCAGTGCTGGTTGTACTGGTCGGGCTTGACCTCGCCGGAGAACACGTCCCAGCGCCACTTGTCGACCATCAGCCCGAACGGCAGGAACGCGATCTTGGCGAGCGCCACCTGCATCTGCTGGTTGATCGTCGCCTTGTCGTTCTTGACGACCTTGGCGAGCAGTCCCTTCTCCTTGAGGTACTCGGGCGTCATCGACAGCTGGATCGTGTCGCCGATCGCCTCGTGGAAGCCGTCATTGGCGCCCGCCTGATAGATGATCGGCAGCTTGTAGTAGTAGTGGAAATAGAAGTCGTGGCCGAGCTCGTGGTGGATCGTCCACAGATCCTCCTGATTCAGATTGATACACATCTTGATCCGGAGGTCGTTGTTGTACTCGACGTCCCACGCGCTGGCGTGGCACACGACGTTCCTGTCCGGCGGCTTGGTGAACTGCGAGCGCTCCCAGAACGACGGGGGCAGCGGATCCATGCCGAGCGAGGTGTAGAACGCCTCGCCCACGCGCACCATCTTCTTGGCGTCGTAGCTCTTGGCGAGGACCGGCGTGACATCGATCGGCGCCACGCCCTTGTAGGGCTCGAGCTCGGGATAGAGGTAGTCCCACGACTGCGCCCACATGTTGCCGAGCAGGTGCGACGGAATCGCGCCGTTCTTGGGCACGACCTTGTCGCCGTACATCTGGTTGAGCTTGCGGCGCGTGTAGCAGTGCAGCTGCTCGTACAGCGGCTTGACCTGCGTCCACAGCCGGTCGACCTGGCTCGCGAACTCGGCCTCGGGCATGTCGTAGCCCGACTTCCACATCGACGACACGTCCTTGAAGCCGATGCCGCGCGCGCCGGCGTTGGCGAGCTCGACGTACTTCGCGAACATGTCGCGCTCCTTGTGGCCGACGTCGTTGTGCCACGTGCGCCACGCGGCCAGCAGCCGGTCGGGCCTGCGGTCCTTCTGCAAGAGCTTCGACCAGTGCTCGATGTCCTGACACTGCTCCTTGCCCTTGACCGTCTTGCACACGCCGCGGCCGTACTCCGAGCCCATCTTCGCGGCGAGCTCGGCGAGCTCCTTCGCCTGCTGCGGATCATCGGGCGACGGCTGGGCCTGAAACTTCAGCAGCAGCAGCTGCCGCCGCGTATCGGCATCGAGCTGCGCGAGCACCGGCTCGAACTTGCGCGCCGTCTTCACCATCCTGGTGACCTCGACGCTCAGCACCTCGCTCGCCTTCGCCGTCGCGGCCTCGTGTGCGGGCGTGATATCGGTCTCGTTGGCCCACCCCGCGAGCGACGCATCGACCGTCAACTTGCGGACCGTCTTGTCGAGGTCGGCCACGAACTGCTTCGCCTCTGCGGCGAGCGCCGCATCGGCCGACGGCGCCGGCGGCTTGTCGGTCTTGTCGGGCCCGGGCTCGGCCTCCGGCTTGGGCGGAGGCGGCGGCTCCGCTGGTTTGGCAGGATGGCCGCACGCCGTGGCGACGGCGATCAGGCCAGAGAGCGTAGAGAGCAGGATAGACGTTCGCACTGCCGCACTCTACTCCCGGAACGCAGCGCGACGTCAAGGCCTCGGCGGCGGGCTACCGTCGCCGTCACGGCTGGAGCGGTGTACCGTCGTCGGACTGCGGCTTGGGCGGCTTCGTCGAGCCGGGCGCCGTGATGCCGCGGTCCTCGAGGAGCTTGCGCGCGGTCGTGCGCTGCGCCGGATCGAGGAGCGCAAATGCTTTCTGCAGCGCCTCGGAGTCGTTGTCGTTGCGCGCGTTGTGCAGCTTCGCCGCGTCGGCGGTGGTCTTGACCTGCGCACCGGGCGCGTTGTTGTGGCGCGGCGGCGGAGCGCCCTTGGGGACATCGGGGTCCTCCTGCGGCTTCTCGATGATGCGCAGCTGCGTGTCGATCTCGGCGTCGCGCGCGGCGAGGCTCTGGTCGATCTCTTTGAGCTGCTTGAGCTGATCGTCGCGGAGCTGGAGCTGGCTGGCGTTGTCGAGCAGGTAGCCCACCGGCGTCCCCGAGGACGGCGGTAGCGGCGGCAGCTCGCCCTCCTTGGGATGCATGGGCGGCGGATCCGTGTCCTTGTGACAGCCGGACATCAGGAGCAGGGCGATCAGCGTGGCGCGTAACATCGGGCGTCACTCTATCGCCGCTCGCGCCCCGCGGCGCGCGCGCGGGAGGGCGCTGTTCTCGCGTTCGCTGTCGCTCACTCCCAGGCCCGCTTCGCCGCACGTCGCAGGTACCCATCCGCACGCGCTGTGCGAAGAACCCCGAGCCGGCTCCGTTAGGAAAATTCGCGTGGTTTCGATAGAAATCGCTGCAAATTCGCGGCATTGTTCCGTTAGAACGCAAGCTCACGCGGGCCTCGAATCCTCGATGCGCGAGGGGATCGTTCCAGACATCGTCCGCGGTTGTAGGCGCAGGCCGCTCCGTCAGGAAAAATCGGCTGGTCTTGTACCAAAGTGCCGCAATCTCGCGCGCTTGTTCCGTGAGACGGGCCGCGCGAGCTGTTCGACAGCGTGGCCGGCAGGGTGCATCCGTTGCGCGACTGGCTGGAACGGATGGCTGTACGGCCCTGCATGTCGAGCGTGTCGAGCGACTACGACGTTGATACGTGGACTTTCAATCTCGTCCGCGACGAGTCGCGCCTGATTGTTGGCGCTGCCGGTGACGCGGCTACGGCGTCGGGCGTGTGGCGGCGGCGCTGGACGTCGCCTTTGCCGACTTCGCCTTCGTGGACTTCTTCTTGGCCTTGCGAGCGGCCTTCTTCTTCTTCACCGTCTTCTTCTTCACGACCTTCTTGTCGACCTTGCTGGCTGCCGGCTTCGGAGAGTCTGCAGCGGCCGCCGCGGTTCCCGCGAGGATCGCCACGAGCGAGAGCGCACGAACGAAGGTACGCAACATGTTGCCTCTAGGTACTGCATTCATCTGGACAGCACAACTTCGCGGCGCACACCCGATCGATCACGTCGCGAAGCAGCTGCATCATAACCGCGGTCAACGCCCGGAGCACGCACGCAGATCGAGCGCGCAGTCATCGCGACGCATCGCCACGCACGCGTTGTGCGAGTCGTGTAGGTCCGCCGACCGAATGACGACTTGAATTAAGACGCCATTAACGACTGGCCGCTTCGGCAGAAGTGCTTGACGTCGATCGTGGCGCCGAGCGGCCACCGCTCAGAACGGGACGCAGGCGTTGCACAGCGTCGGCAGGGGCGATACCGACGTGCAGCCGCGGCCGGCGCGGCACTCATCGGACCTGCACGTGATCTTCGAGGCGCACGACGAGTCGGTCGCACAGTTGATATCGCACGCGCAGGCGTTACCGCAGCTGATCGAGGTGCACGTGTCGGTGCCGGTGCACCGGATGTCGCACGGGCCGCTATTGCACGTGAACTCGCTGCAGCTCCCGCGGCCCGAGCAGGTGACGTCGCACGACAGGCCGCCGCCCGGGCACGTGACGCCGTTTCTGCAAGAGCCCGGCGTCGAGCACAGGAGGTTGCAGTTCCAGCCCTCGGGGCAACGGACCGGCCGATTGCATGCACCGCCGAGCGCCGCGCAGTCGATGTTGCACGTCTTGCTGTCGTTGCTGCACGACGTGCACGACGACGGACAGAGGTTGGCGTCGGTCGTCGGCGCGTCGACCTTGCCGTCGCCTGGCACGGCGGCGTCGGCCTGCATCGCGACGCAGAATCCGTCGACGCAGGTCCGCCCCGTGCTGCAATCCGCTTGCTTCTCGCACGCGAAATCGCCGCTGCGGTGGTTGACGGAGCAGCCGCCTGTGGCGACCGCGAGCGCGAGCCCCAGTCCGAACGCGATCAGGCAGCGAGTCGCGAGCGTCATGGCGTGCCTCCGATCGTGAGCACCACCCCGGCGCCGTGATCGAGCAAGGTCGGCGAAAGCCGCGCCGTCGCGCTCGACGCCGCGCGGCGGTCCCGGATGAACAGATACGTGCTGACGCCACCGACGATGACCCCGGTGACCGCGAACACGTTCCCGAGTGTGGCGTAGGTGTCGCCCTTGGACTCGAGGTCGCGCAGATGCTGGATATCCTCGGACGTCGTCGCGGGCGCCTTGTCGATGTCGCTCTGCACGCCGCTGGCGGCGCCCCACAACACGAAGCTGAGCACGAGCATGCCGCCGCCGCCGGCCATGCCGATCAGCTCGAGGCGCCGCCGTCCTGGATCGGTGTCCGTCGTCTGCGTGCCGCGATCGGCGGCCGGCGTGACCACCGGCGAGGGCGCGGCCGGCTTGACGTCGGTCGGTGCGGGGATCAGCGGCGCGTCGCTCGAGTGCTCCGCCGGGCGTTCGGCGGTGATCTCCGGCGTCGGCACGGGCGCACTCGGCGATGGCGTTGCCGGCGATGGCGTCGCTGGCGCCACGCGCGCTGGCGCACCGGACGAAGGCGCGGCCGGCGAAGGCGCAGCCGCGTCGCTGAACACCGGCGCGAGCGCATCGAGCTTGTCGGGCGGCGCGCCGGTCGCCAGCACCGCGGTGGCCTCGCGTGTGGCGCCGCCCTTGGCCACCCGGCGCACGCTGACCTCGACGCCGCCCGGCCTGGGCGCGACCGTGGTGATCACGATCTCGTCGACGCCGAGCATGCCGAGCACCTCGTCCTTGCAGGTCGGCGCCTCGGGCTTGCAGCCGACTGCGGTCGCAGCGTCGGTGAAATTGAGATCGCCCGGCGTCGCCTGCGGCTCACCCACGAGCGCAAGCCGCAGGACCGCGGCGTCGATCTTGGCACGCGTGGCGCCGTCGACGCGGCCCTCCGACTGCAACACCATCAGCTTGTGCGACTCCGCGGCGGCCGGGCGCGGCGCCGCGGCGCCCAGGCTCGCGGCGAGGATCGCGGCGGCCCCGAGCCTCATGACCCGAGCCGCTCCATGCGATCGCGGATCTGGTCGGCGTCGCCGGCTGTCGGTGCGAGCTGCAGATAGCGCTTGAACGCGGCGCGCGCCTGGCCCTTGTTGCCCATCTTCTCGTAGACCAGCCCGATGCCGCGCCACGTCGGGGCGAAGCCGGGATTGGTCGCGAGCGAGCCGCGGAACGTGGCGAGCGCGCCGGCGGTATCGCCGTGCGCATACTGCTGCAAGCCCGCCCGGTACGCGACCGCGGGATCCACCTTGCGCTGCTCGCCGGCCGCATAGGGGTCCACGGGCTGCGCGCGTGGCGTGGCCCTGGCGATCTTCTCCGGCGGACGCTTGGGCTTCTCGGGCGGCTTCTTCGCCTCGGGCGGCTTCTTCGCCTCGACGGCCTTCGCCGTCTCGGGCCGCGGCTCGGCCCTCGGCGCCGGCGGCTTCGGTGCAAGGGCCAGCTTTGCGTCGGCCTTCGCGGCCTCCGCCTTCGCAGCCTCCGCCTTCGCGGCCTCCGCCTTCGCAGCCTCCGCCTTCGCAGCCTCCGCCTTCGACGGCTCGGGCTTCCATGCCTCGGCGGCAGGCGGCTCGGGCTTGGCCGAGTCGAAGCGCGGTGGCACCACGGCGCCCGGCGCGGGCTGCGTGGGCGCGGCCGGCGAGTCGGCGTTCGCCGTCGTCGGCGGCTGCGCGGGCTCGATCTTCGCGGGCTCACCTGGCGCCGGCGCCGGCGCCGACGTCGACGGATCGGCGGGCTGCGCAGGCGCAGGCGTATCGGCGTTCGCCGAGACCGGTGCATTCGGCGACGGCCTCGCGATCGCTCCCGGGGTCGTATCGTCGGGCTTCTTCGACCCACTGAACGCGAAGGCGACGATCGCGATGAGAAGGACGACTGCAAGCGCCCCGCCGATCGCGATCACCAGGTTTCTGCGACCGCGGCGCAGCGCGTCCTCGGACATGTCGTCGTCGAGCGCCTGCACCGACCCCGTGCTCCATCCCCAGCCGGCGAGGACATCGCGGCCCTCACGCACGCCGCTGGCCGCGTTGGGATCAGCCGGATGGAGCGCAACGACGTCGGCCGGATCGGCATGATGCTCGGCACCAAACGCGCTGTTGTCCACGATCGTATCGCGCGTCGAATCGTGCACCGATCCCGGCGGGCTCCCCGCACGCGCGCCACCGGGGCTCGCACCGATGGGACCCGCGGTACCGAGCGGCCCAGCGCCACCGGCTGCACCGATTCCGGTCGGCGGCATCGCGGGCGCCGCGAGGTGTGCGGGCAGCTGCGGTGTGGCCACCGTCTCGGCGTTGGCGATCGTGCGAGGCGGCTGCGGATGCACGGTCGCTCCAGGCCCGGGCAGCCTGGCCTCGATCGCGACCTGCGCCAGCATCGGCGGTGCTTCCATGCGTCCGGGCAGCGCCGGATGCGCGCCCGCTGCGGATGTCGGCATCGCCGGTGGCCCCGAGCTTGGCATCGCAGGTGGCCCCGCATTCGGTATCGGCGGTGGCCCCGAGCTCGGCATCGCTGGTGGCCCC